>NZ_CP088080.1:300000-425000 GCF_023373605.1 Agarivorans sp. B2Z047 | reverse complement strand
GCTACACCTGAAATTCTACCACCCTCTACAAAACTCTAGCTTGCCAGTTCCAAATGCCATTCCCAGGTTGAGCCCGGGGATTTCACATCTGGCTTAACAAGCCGCCTGCGTACGCTTTACGCCCAGTAATTCCGATTAACGCTCGGACCCTCCGTATTACCGCGGCTGCTGGCACGGAGTTAGCCGGTCCTTCTTCTGTCGCTAACGTCAAAGATAGCAAGTATTAATTACTACCCCTTCCTCACGACTGAAAGTGCTTTACAACCCGAAGGCCTTCTTCACACACGCGGCATGGCTGCATCAGGCTTTCGCCCATTGTGCAATATTCCCCACTGCTGCCTCCCGTAGGAGTCTGGGCCGTGTCTCAGTCCCAGTGTGGCTGATCATCCTCTCAAACCAGCTAGGGATCGTCGCCTTGGTAAGCCATTACCTTACCAACTAGCTAATCCCACTTGGGCTAATCTTTACGCGAAAGGTGCCGAAGCATCCCCTCCTTTGGTCCGAAGACATTATGCGGTATTAGCAGTCGTTTCCAACTGTTGTCCCCCACGTAAAGGCATATTCCCAAGCATTACTCACCCGTCCGCCGCTCGTCAGCAAAGTAGCAAGCTACTCTCTGTTACCGCTCGACTTGCATGTGTTAAGCCTGCCGCCAGCGTTCAATCTGAGCCATGATCAAACTCTTCAATCAAAAGTTTTTTCGCTCAAAGTTAAAAACTGAAATTATTACTGTGTTTTACAGTGCAAGACTCCAGTTCACTTAAGCTTAATTTTTTCGCTTAAGGTCCTGTGAGTGCTCACACAGATTGCTTGATAAATTGTTAAAGAGCGTTGCTTCGTTGCCGAAGCGAGGTGCGCATTCTACGCTTTCCTCTGTGGCTGTCAACCGCTTTTTAATATTAATTAAGAAGAAGTTTTTCAACCGGTCAACTCAGCCCTAGGCCTTGCTAACCCTGACGTAGCCTTGCTTCGCTTTAGCGCGCTGCGTGCCGTGTCAGTGGAGGTGCATTATAGGGATCGATTCCCGCGGCGCAAGCGTTTTTTGAAGAAAATCACAATTAATTTTGAATTGATAATTAACCCCCAACTAAGCCACAAAATACCCACAAACTTATCCACAGAAAACCAAGTTCGCGACTAAACAAGCCTATGAATTAAAAGTAATTGTGTCATTTAGCAAGTTTCTGATAGAGAAATTGTACATTTTCTAGCTTATCGGCAAAAAGCTGGCTACCATGATGTCGCAATTTTGTTAAAAAATTGCTTTCCATTATTCTGAATACATTGAGCATTGAATTTATTATGAAAAATTCCAGTTTATCTGTTGTCATACTTATAGCGGTAGCAGTTGCTGCTTATTTTGTGGCTGCCGCAGTCGCTCCACTACAGCCTTTATACCTATCTATAGCAGTAATTGTTGGCGGCGCCATCGTATTGTTAAGTTCTAACGGTGCTACTAGCGACGAACAACCAGCAAGTTCATCAACGACTGAATCATCCGACGGTGTGGAAACACAAACCCTATACGTTGGTAACCTACCCTATCGTGCAAACGAGTCAGCTATTCGCAAACTATTCTCAGATTACGGCCAAGTAGTATCAGTACGTTTATTGAAAGATAAGCAAACTGGCAAACGTCGCGGCTTTGGTTTTGTTGAAATGGCAGCTAAAGATGCACCAAAAGCAGTTGAAGCCCTAAACGAACAAGAGTTTCAACAACGCACTTTAAAGGTTCGTGAAGCGAATGAGCGTAAAGAAGCCTAAGTAAATAGTTGCAAGCTACTTAGTTGATAAGCTTGTAGCTGTTTTAACAACGAAGAATTAGCGGGATGCATAGTGCAGTAAGCACGAGCTTCCGCTTTTTTTTGGCTTAGATTCAAGGCTTCGTTAGTTGATAGCAAACTGTGTACACGATTGGCTATCGCGGCGCCAGAATCAACCAAACATACTCGCTCACCCAATACTTGCTGGATTTCATCCTTTAATAAGGGGAAATGGGTACAACCTAATACCACGCAATCTAGATCATCAAACGATAACCACGACGCTAACGCCTGCTTTACATCTTCAAGCGCTATAGATTCGCCCGCTAGTTTTTGTTCTGCCAATTGCACTAATAATGTAGAACCGAGTAACTCAACGCGACAATCTTTGGCAAAGTCTGCAATAAGTTGTTCAGTATAACTGCGCTCTACGGTACCGGGAGTCGCCAATACACCAAAGTGGCGAGTGATGCTTTTGTTCGCAGCAGATTTTATCGCAGGTACAACGCCAACTATTGGTAAGGAGAGAGTTTCGCGCAAAGAAGGAAGGGATAAGGTACTGGCAGAGTTACACGCCACAACCACCAGGTCGGGGTTAAACTTATTTACTGCCTTAGTGAGCAGTTCGACCACACGGGTAATCAGCTGTTGGTCGTCTAACTCCCCATAGGGAAAATAAAGGTTATCGAACAAGTAGCTGTATTGCATATTAGGGTTTCGCTGCTGCAGTTGCTCTAAAACAGATAAACCACCCACACCAGAATCAAAAACAAGAACGTGCATTACTCTACCAATAAGCCTTTAAAATAATTCAGCCCTAGTTTAACCAAAGCTAGGGCTGAGAGCTATGTTAAAGCGTAAACCTTAAAACTGGTAACTTGCGCCCAACTCAAAGGTACGACCTTGTGCTTGGTAGTCGTTTACAGTTGAATACTGCTTATCAAATACATTTCGTAGTTTCGCATCAACACGTAACCCGCTAGCAAACTTATAGTTAGCACTTAAATCCCAAATGGAATGGCTATCAATGGTTGTAGTATTTGCTGCATCTTCATACGAATCTCCGCGCCATAGAAAATCGACGACAACTTGCAGGCTCTGCCAATACATATCAGCTTTATACTTAACTTGCTCCTCTGGACGGCGAATCAAGTTTTTATCGGTACTGCGATCCTTTGGATCTAAAAACTCTACAATTACCCTATGGTTTACCCAAGCTGTAGAAAACTCACCTTGGAACTCGATACCCTGAATGCGCGCATCACTTACATTGTCTGGTGTCCATAATGGCCATGTATCAGGAGTTCCAGTGTAGTCGTTATCACAACGCGCTACACACCCCCAAGCAATAAGATTATCCACGTCATTACGAAATACATTAAGCTGCCATTGGCTTTGCAGTAAATTAAGCTCTAAGCCCAACTCACTATTAGTTGACGTTTCTGCTTTTAAACTAGGGTTTTCACTACCTGGGTAGTAAAGATCGTTAAAAGTTGGAGCTCTGAAGGCGGTGCCATGCAATGCATTAAAACGCATTGACGGTTGGAACTGCCAAGCCCAACCTAGGTTATAGGTAGTGTGGTCACCGTAATGTTCGTTGTCATCATAACGTAAGCTACCCTCGAGAGTATGCTGGTCGTAGTCTGCTCGCGTACCAATATGGGCAGCTTTGTTATCTCGGCTTTCTTGTTGATAAATCAAGCTTGTACCAGAAATATCATCTTTTTGATAATCAAGCCCACCTTGCAATAACCATTGCTGGTTAAGTTGATAGCCTAATAGCCAGTTCGCAGCAACTCGTTCTGTAGAATAGCGCTGGGGATCAACAAAATTATCGGCTGGTGCTGTATCCGATTGGTCTTGTTGAGAGTTTAATGCAAACTCACTATTGATTCGGTCTTGAGCGTAATTAACACTAACACCGTAAACGGTCTGCTTGTGCTTGGTTAAAGCTTTACCACCTTGAATAAATTCGGACTCGCTATCATTTAGGAGTAAGAATACTCGTCCACGCCAAGCTTGGTTGAATTCATGATCCAAGCTTAACAATCCTCCAAAAGTATCGTAGCCATAGTCTTCGTCTAAGTTATCTTGTGGACGAATATCATAACCATTGCTCTTATCTTTGCTAAAAATAACATTGTATTGAGTAGCTTCATCTAATTGTCCGCTTGCACGAGCGGCAAGCTTAACGGTTTCTTGAGTACCAACTGCGGCTTTCAAGCCGTGATACTCGCTGCCAAAACTAGGGCGAGTAATAATGTTGATTACCCCGCCTACGGCATCGGCGCCGTAAATCGAAGCTCTCGCACCACGTAAAATTTCAATACGCTCCACAAACTCTAAGGGTAGTAATGACAACTGCGCGCCACCATTTGTAGCAGTATTAATTCGCACGCCATCGATAAGAAACAAAGATTGTGCCGAGCTGGTACCACGAATAAACACACTTTCGGTATGCCCTTTACCGCCATTACGGGTAACGCTAATACCCACTTGCTGACTTAGCACATCAATAATGTCTTGAGCACCGCTGCTTTCAATTTCGCTACGGCTAACCACAGTAAGTGGCGCAATAACACTGGCTTCGGTTTGTTCCATGCGGTTGGCGGTAACAACCATAGTAGCTGGCTGTTCTGTTTGGGGTGCTTGCTGGGTTTCTTGGGCATAGCCAAAAGCTGGCGCTACTGCGGCCAGTAATATGAACTTCTTCATCGATGTAATCCTAATCGTCGCGTAGTACTTTGCTGTTATAAGCATGTGCGATGTGGCAGGTATTCGGACTTAGAGGCGTATTACTTGTACTACGGCTGCGACTTCCCGTTTGGCGATACAAACAGTGTCTGGAGTTCCTTGGAAAAGGCCAATCCTTGAGCTTTCGTTCCTCATTACCGCTGCGCGTCAGTTCCGGATTTGCACCAGATTCCCTATTAAGCTTGAGTATTTACTACACAAGCACCACAGCGGGCGAGATTATAAGCGAGGCTTAATGTGATTGATAGCACAAAAAGCCGCGCTTTTACCCAACTTGAAATTAACTAATGTTGTCGGCTGCGTTATTCGCAGCAGCGGGTGTGTTGTTAAACATAGCTAAAGCTTCAGCCATGCGGTCGGCAAAACCTTTAAAGCGTTCTACATCTGCTTGTTTGTTTTCTTCGTCACTAGGACTAGAAATAGGCAGTATTCCAGCCAATAGCGTTTCGGTGGCAGATTCAGGTTGAGCAAACAAAGCACTCACTTTGGCTTGAATATCTTGCCAAGAGCTCAAAAATTCACTTAAGTCTGGTACCAGCTCAGAACCACCAGAGGATTTGTCATTAGCTTGTTGATAGGCTTGGGTAACCGCTACGCTTTGTTGTTGCTGAAAGTTAACCGCAAAGCCAACTAGCTGCTGTTCGTCGAAACCAATATTTAGCGCTTGGTCAAAGGCTTTATCTAAATCGCCCGAGAAAAACTGCTGGCCAACCTCATCAACTTGTTTAATCAAATCAGCAATTGCCGCCAGTTCATCATCATTAAGGTCTCCCTCAACCGAGAAGCTAAATTGTTGCTGAGAGGAGAAAGAGGCTTGGATTGAAGAACGCCCTTCACTATAACTGGCGGCTAACTGCGAGCCATAACTAATAGTGACCTTATCGCCTTCTGCTGTTTCTAACTCCATTGTGGCGGATTGCGAACTAGACATTGCCAGTTGGCTATAAAGAGGTGCAGATTGAATTTCGTAATCACCTTCTTCAATCTTTTCTAAACCTTCTTGAATTAGGTCATAACTCTTATCGATGCCTTTTTCTAACTCTTCATTAAGAATACCCGCATCACTAAGTTCCTCACGGGCACCTTCAAAACCCATATCAACCCCTTTACGGGCTTGGGCCATCATTTCGGCTAGCTTATCTTCCGACATCCCCGACTGTTTAGCGCTGTGCAGGGTACTGGCAACAAAATTAAGCACGTTTCGAGCGACTTCTTCAGCATCAAACACGCTCACTTGCTGGGGTTTAGGGAGGCTTACTCCACCCGTAGCCATAGATAAGGTATGTTTTTCAACAGAACTCAATAACACATGGCTAGCTACCGCACCTTGTTGGTTTAAGCTTGCCTTGTCATCTGCCAAGTTATTGCGTTTCTCAATCGCCGGTGCCGACTGCTGCAACAAGCGCTCGGCATACTGTTGTACGGGGGTTTTGCCCACGCCATTCAGTTCGTTCATAAAGCCTCCACGGATTTACCCTAGTCACAGCTTATCGGCGACCAAAATTAAAACTTTAGAAATATTATCACTATTATTGTAGATAAACTGGACAAGCAAGCCACGCCCCTTTAAATTGCGCTGCTTGCTAGAACAGAGGAACGGCCATGAGCGCTATTGCATACTACCCAGAACAGTACCAACAACTATTGGCCGACAAAGTGGCAAAACGCTTAGAGCAGTTTGCCGAATTTTCGCCTGCTCAACCGAGTGTATTTGCATCACCGACGAAACATTATCGAATGCGCGCCGAGTTTAGGGTGTGGCATGAAGGTGACGATCTCTTCTACATCATGTTTGATCAGCAAACCAAACAAAAATTTAGAGTAGACAGCTTTCCTCCGGCTAGCGAAATCATTAACCAGCTTATGCCAATTTTAGTTGAGCAGCTAAAACCAAACCCGCTGCTGCGTCACAAACTGTTTCAAGTGGATTTTCTATCAACCTTAAGTGGCGAAGTGATTGTAAGCATGCTCTACCACAAGCCTATCGACGAGGCATGGCGGGTAGAAGCCGAAAAACTAAAAGCTGAGCTAAGCAAGCAATTTTCAATTCAGTTAATTGGTCGCTCACGTAAACAAAAAATGTGTTTAGACCAAGATAGAGTAGATGAAGTACTTACTGTTAATGGTGAAAAGCTTATTTACCAGCAAATAGAAAACAGCTTCACTCAACCTAACGCAATAGTAAATCAACACATGTTGGAATGGGCGCAACACGCCACCAGCGATAGCCAAGGTGATTTGCTAGAACTGTATTGCGGCAATGGTAATTTCTCATTAGCCTTAGCCAAAAACTTCAATCGCGTGTTAGCCACCGAAATCGCCAAACCCTCGGTTGAAGCAGCGCAATACAACATTAAACATAACAACATCGACAACGTAAAAATCATTCGTTTGTCGGCAGAAGAGTTTACTGAAGCGATGTTAGGTGAGCGCGAGTTCCGCCGCCTAAAAGAAGCTGATGTTGATTTAAGCACTTATCAATGCGATACCATTTTGGTTGACCCACCACGAGCGGGTTTAGATGATGCAACCTTAGGCATGGTGCAAGGCTACGACAACATTGTTTATATCTCGTGTAACCCTAATACACTTTACGACAATCTAAGTGAGTTAAGCCGTACTCACAAAATTAGCCATTGGGCGCTGTTTGACCAGTTTCCCTATACCGACCACATCGAAGTAGGCATGTACCTGCAGCGTCGCTAGCACAAGTATTCACCTGCAACTTAAAGCCGCGTTAATTGACGCGGCTTTTTACTATTTGAAATAGTGCTCTGCTAAGCACGGTCTCCATTTATGGCTTACTCAGCATCTAGGGAAGATTATGAAACAGATTATATTTGCTACCACTTGCTTGATACTCAGTTTAAGCAGCTTTGCCAATGAGCCGGTAAGCACCAGCTTCTGGAGCGACAAAGCTATAGGCGGAATTGACATAACCAGTTACCAGCTTGCTCAAGACCAAGCCAATCGCAACATTCAGCAGGGCAATAAAAAATATATAGTGAGATGGAAAGAGGCAAACTGGCAGTTTGCCAGTCAACAAAGCGCCGACAAATTTGCGGCTAGCCCAGAGACCTACCAAGCTAAATACAACGGATTTTGTGCCAATGCACTGTCTTTAGGCGAGGGCTTAATTGCAACCGACGGCCAAGTGTGGGAATTTTTTGATAACCAACTGCATCTATTTTTTGCAGAAAAAGGTCGCCAACGATGGTTAAAAGGAGATTGGAAAGCCTACCAACAACAGGCAGATTTAGCATGGCAGCAGGCTTTACAATAACTTAAAAATTCAAACCTTAGCGTTTAAAGCCACCTAACTTAAACATCAACCATAAGCCAATAAACAAACAGATGATTAGCAATACTAAGTTGCTACCAATGTCGGGGAATTGAGCACGCAACATGGCCGAATAACCCAGCGCGCCCAGCAGAAAGGCGGCGACACTCATTAGGGGAGAGTCTTCACTTAAGTCTTTTTCAGTATATAAGTGGTACAGCTGCATAATGGCCAGTACAAAGGCAATGATTGGAAACACCGAAAACTTTAACTCAGGCACCGTAAACAAGGCCAAGCTGGCGTTACCACATAAGCCTGCAATAAAAGCTAGCAATAGCAGCGATTTTCTTACCTTCATATTCACCTCTTAACTTAAGGCTTCCGAGCGATTGTAGAGTGCCGCTCCCTTGGCAACAATGCGTAACTGTTTAATGGTTTTATCGGCCAACAATTGGCGATCAAACTCGGCTAAATCTAAAGCAGATGCTCCAGCATTAAAAACAATGATCACCATTGCCTCGGCTTGCATTTGCGCATCCTCTCTTGGGCAGCGATATTGCAGCTCTAAATAGTCGGTAAGCTCGGCAATAAAATGGGCGATCTCCCGCGCCACAGCGGCCCTAAAAGCCGGAGATGTACCTGAACGCTCACGCAGCAACAAACGAAACACATTAGGATTGTTATAAACAAACTCCATAAAGGTTTCTACCGAGGTGCCAATAACACTGCCACCACTGGCAATAATGCGCTGCCGCGCTTGGCGCATCAGCTGGCGTAAGGTTAATCCACCTTCATCTACTAAGGTTAGTCCCAGTTCTTCCATATCAGAAAAGTGACGATAAAAAGAAGTGGGTGCAATACCCGCTTCCCTAGCCACTTCCCTCAAACTTAAGCTCGACAGACCACGTTCAGCACTTAGCTGACTAAACGCAGCATCAATAATTGCTCTACGTGTTTTCTCTTTTTGCTGGGCCCTAACGCCACTCATAAACCTGCCACTTTCTTTCTATTTATAGGGCTATCATACCGTGAGTAGTAAAAAACCCAAATCGAACAATGCAAATCCTCACAAACCAAGTTTTTAACCATGAATCGTTTCTTGAGCAGAATAATCAAAATGAAAACCATTTCATAAAAAAACAATATTCTCAATTAAACGAAAGATGCGAGCTGGGTCAATTTTCCATCAATCTGAAAACGCTATCAAGTATCCAGTCTAAAGACGCTGTGATTAACTGAGCTCATATAAGTTGTATTTAGCAAGGATGAATAATGAATTGGTCCAAGAGCGCCATCTCAATGGCAGTAGTATTTGGTTTAAGTGCTTGTGGCGGCGGTGATAGCGGCGGCGATGGCGGAACACCTGATTATGAATACCAAGCTTATGCTTGTGATGCTGAAATTTATGAAAAAGCAAAAGAACTTCGCATCTATCAAGTAATGACCGAAGCGTTTATCGATGGTGATTCAAACCACGACTACAACGACGGTTACGGTACTAGCCACCATAAAGGCGATCTGCAAGGTATTATCGACTCGCTTGACTACATCCAGAGCTTAGGCATGAACGCCGTTTGGATGACGCCTATCTTTGACTCAGAAGGCGATAGCAAGCTAGATGCTACCGGTTACTTTACCCGTAACTACTTCGCCATCGATCCTAACTTTGGCACCATAGAGCAAGCGCGCACATTAGTAAATGAAGCACATGCGCGTGGCATGTACGTAATCTTTGATGGCGTATTTGGTCACCATAAAGGCAATGTAACACCTTCTCCAAATGGCTTAACGCCTTCAGGCTCTGATAACCCTGTTAGCTACCCAGGTACCGATAACGATACCCTTGAGTTTTATAAAGAAGTTGCTAGCTACTGGGTAACAGAACTGGGTATCGATGGCTGGCGTTTAGACCAAGCGTACCAAGTACCTGTTGGTGCATGGGGCGAAATTCGTAAAGCGGTTGAAGATGCATCTAAAGCAACCACCTACACCATGAATGGCGAAACTGTTAATCCATTAGCGTACATGGTGGCAGAAATTTGGGATGGCGGCGGCAGTCAAATTCGTGATGACGGCTACGGACCAGAAACAGCACCAGGTTTGTGTTCGGCCTTTGATTTCCCAATGCGATATAGCATCACTCAAACTTACGCTGTAGAAGAAAGCGGCAGTGGTGGTCGTGATGCAACTAACTTAAACGCGGCATTTAACGCTCAAATTGCTAATCCTTCTCACGCAGTGCCAAATGGTTTTATTGGTAATCATGATTTATTGCGTTTTGGCGATTTATTGCAACGCGGCGATATCGCTGAACCAAGTGATCAAGAATACTGGGATCGTCATAAAGCAGCTTATGCATTCCTAAGTGCTTATTCTGGACCAATTACCCTTTACTACGGTGAAGAAATTGGCGATGAAGTACCAGATTTTGCCGACCAAGTTAGCAATACAACCTGTGCAGATTTAGGTTTGTGTGATGACCACGTGGCTCGCAACAGCGGTCAAGTTGAAGGCCTAGCCAGTGAGCAAGGTGGCAGTGTATTTAATGCCAACGCCAATCAGGCTGATTTACGTGATTACATTAGCTCTTTGATGACCTTACGAGCAGCAAACCCTGCGCTTTATAAAGGTGAGCGAGTTGCCATTAATCATGATGATGCGGCTAATGTTTTCTTTGACCACAAACAGTTCGAAGACAACACCATTTTGTTCCTGAACAATACTAGCGGCAACAGTTACACCATTACGGTAACCGGTGATGATGTTGGTAGTGACGGTCAATTACGCAACATGCTAAATAACGAGACCATCGATATTGCTTCTGGCGGTTATACCATCGAAATTGATGGCTTCGAATCACTATTCCTCGAAGTGATGTCTGCTACCGCCGATGGCCCACAACAAGGGAACGGTGGAAGTTTGGTAGGAACTGGCCCCTTGGCAGATTGTAATGCCCCTGATGTTGCAGGAAACGGTCCACTGGATAAAGAAATGTGGATCCGTGGTAACTATAGTGGTGGCGACGGGTTCATGGCCACGCCAGATAGCCATAAGTTCACTTACAAAGGCGACAATATTTACCAAGTGGTGGTAAACGAAACAGCGACCACTTCGTTTGGCTTTAAGTTTGCTGCATCAGATTGGAGCTCAGAATTTGCTTCATCTACCGGAGTGGCTGTAATTGCAACGGAACAAGCAATGTCTATTGCAGCCGGTGAAGGTACAGAATCAAGTGTAGTTATCCCTGAAGCAGGTGAATACGTATATAGCTTTGAAATCAATGATGCCTTAACCGGCGGAACAATGATGATTAGCAAGTGTGAGTAAAAATTGAGAGGTGGCTTCACGCCACCTTTTCTTGTGCGGAAGGTTTTCTAGCAACCCTTAAAACTAGAGTGAAGGTAGCAACCTTCAAGCGTTTGTAAACACCCTTAATATCCTATTTGGCCTCTTAGTTTAAGAGGCCTTTTTTTATCCAACATCAGCTTATTTAAGGCTTTTGCAAAGGCTAACTAAATCAGCTTGAATAGCCCCTGCAGTCACTTCTCTGCCCGCGCCTGGCCCTTGAATCACCAAAGGGTTTTGCTTGTACCATAAGCTCTCAATGGCAAACACATTGTCACAAGGTTTAAGGTTAGCAAAAGGATGAAGTGCATCAATTGCTGATAAGCCAACTTCAGCCTCTCCCTTTTGATTCACTTTGGCTAGAAAACGAATCACTTTGCCCTGGCGCTTAGCGTCATTAAACGCTTCTAGCATGCTTTGGTCTAGCTCGCTCATCGAGTCTAAAAACTGCTCCACCGTTAAGGCCGCTAAATGCTCTGGCACTAAAGAGCTTAGCGTAATATCGGCTAGCTCCAACTGTAAACCCGCCTCTCTAGCTAAAATAAGCAACTTGCGCTGCACATCTTTACCAGAAAGATCCTCGCGAGGATCTGGCTCGGTTAAACCTTGATTTAAGGCATCGGCGAGCAATTCAGAAAAGGCCACTGTTCCGTCGTACTGTTGGAACAACCAACTCAAAGTGCCAGAAAATATTCCTGAGATGGTATGAATCTCATCGCCAGAGTCACGCAAACTTTGAATACTTTTTTGCACTGGCAAGCCCGCCCCTACTGTGGCGTTACTTAACCATTGAGCACCATGATCACTAAAGGCTTGCTGCAAGGCTGAATAATTAGCTTGCTCACTTGCACCTGCATGTTTGTTAGCGGTAATAAGGTGGAAGCCATGTCGAGCAAATTCACCATAATAAGCGCTTAACGCTTCACTGGCGGTAATGTCTAACACAGCAAGCTCGTCATATGGATGACGTTTTAGCTTATCAAATATCTCTGGCCAAATAAGGGCAGTATCGGCCTCACTGCTGTTTAGCTGCTCAAGCGCTAAGCCAGTAAAATCTAAATGGCCAGCTTTACTAGAAAACACACCCGCCAAACACAACTCAATTTGATGTTGCTGCTCCAGCTTAGCCTGTTGCTGGCTAAACAACTCAAGCCACTGGCTACCGATGTTGCCTTTACCAAATACCACCAAACCTAACTTGGTTTTTTGCTTGAATAAGTGGCTATGTAAATCTTTTAATAGCGGCTCTAAGGTGATTTTTCTCACCACCGCACACAAACTTAATTTATCAGCACTAGAGTGAATAAACTCCAGCGGCTGCTCAGCCAAATGCTGAAAAAACTGGTAACACTGCTGCGGATTATCACACACGCCTGCGCCCACTAAGGCCACCAAACTGTAACCTTCGCTACGCTCAATTTTTTGGATATGAAATTGGCTGGCCAGCTGATCGATTTTGGCCAAGGCTTCATCGACTAGTTCGCAAGTGTAAGCCATACGCAGCGAGCCTGTTTCGCTATGTTTATGGCGAGTAGCGGGTGCTAGATGATGACTAACTAAGGCTTCTAACAAGGCCGTAGCGTTAAGCGTAAAATCTTGGGTAAAGGTAAGCTCAAGTAGCACTACATTGTCTACCGAGGTAACAATTTTTGCGCTGTGGCTATTAGTACCTTTGCGGTGAATAAGGGTTTGACCATCGTTGGGGGCGTAGCTGCAACGCAAGTTCACTTTTTGGCGAGAGCGCGCCAGTGGCTCTAAAGTTCGCGCATGCAATACCGAGGTACCTATCCGCGATAATTCTGCCGCTTCATTCAACGCAAGGTTTTCAAGCAATACCGCATCTTTCACTAAACGAGGATCAGCACTATAAATACCTGCTACATCACTCCAAATCGTAGTAGACACAGCATCCGCCAAGGCCGCAAGCTCGGTGGCCGAGTAGTCGCTGCCATTGCGACCTAATGTCACGGTACGTTGTTCACTATCGCTACAAATAAAGCCGGTAACTACCACTCTACAAGCTGGTTTAGCTGCTAGGCAGCTAGCTAACAAGGGCGCGCTTTGCGCAACATCCACTTGCGGTTGAGTGGATAACTCGGCTTTAAAGAACTGGCGTGAATCTAACCATTCGGCTTGGCAATCTTGAGCACTTAACAAAGCAGCTAATAAACGTGCAGACCAACGCTCGCCAAAAGACAATACTTCGTTGCAGGTAAAGGCTGTAAGCCCACCTTCAAGAATACTAGCAATTTGGTGATGCTCGCCGTCAAGCGCTGTTAAGATCGGTTTGGCAGCTGCTTCATCAAGAAGCTCATTCACCAACTTGCTTTGAAATTCAATTAAACCGGTGAGCGCATCGGCTGCGGCATTATCGGCCTGTTTAGCCAACTCAATGATATTGATTAAACGGTTAGTGGTTTTACCCGCCGCCGATACCACTATTAAATCCTGTGCTTGGGTATGCTCAGCCACAATGGCTGCCACCCGCTTAAAGCACCCTGCATCAGCTAAGCTGCTGCCACCAAATTTATGCACATGTCTATTTACCGACATGACTTACCTCTCTACAACGCTGGTAAAACTACAGTTGGGCAAAGGCCTGCTGTAAATCATTAACTAAATCTTGCGAATCTTCCAAGCCTACCGATACCCGCAATAACTGATTAGAAATGCCAGCCTCTGCTAGCGCTTCCGCCGACATCGCAGCGTGCGTCATGGTAGCCGGATGAGCAATTAGACTCTCTACGCCACCTAAAGATTCCGCCAAAGAAAACAACTGTAAGCTTTTTAAAAACTTAACCATTTGGCTTTCTTCTAAATTCAATTCAAAACTGAACATAGCACCAAAGCCTTTTTGCTGGCTTTGCGCTAAAACATGCCCAGGATGCTCAGGCAAACCAGGATAGTAAATCGCGCCCACCGCTTCTTGCTGCTGTAAGCATTCCACCAAGGCTTGGGCATTTTTCTGGTGCACATTCATTCGTGCTTTAAGGGTACGCAAACCGCGCAAAGTAAGGTAAGAATCAAAAGCCGACCCCGTTAACCCTAAACAGTTAGCCCACCACGCCAATTGCTCGGCCAGTTCTTCGTTGGCCGCAACCACCATACCTGCTACAACGTCGGAGTGACCATTAATGTATTTAGTGGCCGAATGCACCACAATGTCGGCACCTAACAAAATTGGCGTTTGCAAAGCAGGAGATAAAAAGGTGTTGTCTACTACCACCAATGCGCCTGCAGCATGTGCCTGCTCGGCAATGGCTTTAATGTCTACAATTCGAAGCAAAGGGTTACTTGGGGTTTCTAACCACACCAATTTGGGCTTCTTAGCCAATAGCTGAGCTAGAGCTGCGCCATCGTTTTGATCAACAAAAGCCACTTCAAAGGCATTCTTCTTAGCTAGGCTGTCGAATAAACGGTAGCTACCACCGTAACAATCATGCGGCGCAACCAATAAATCGCCTGGCTCAAGCAAGGCAGTAACAAGGTTAACGGCCGACATACCGGTGTTAGTAATTACCGCACCAGCACCATGTTCTAAATCGGCAATGGCCTCGGCCAAAATATGGCGAGTAGGGTTACCTGAACGGCTGTAATCAAACTGGCGTTTTTGGTTAAAATCAGCAAAGCTGTAGTTACTCGACAAATAAATAGGTGGCACTACCGCACCGTGTTGGGTATCACTTTCAATACCGCTGCGCACTGCTATAGTAGCCGCTTGTAGATCTTTTAAAGACATTGCTGATTTACTCCCTCAATTTATCCTGCCACTTTACCACTAGCAAAAAAGACGTCAACACTTCTAGACGTCTAAATGTCTTTGCTGTTGGATTGCTAAGTCGCATTTCCCCCGTTACAATAGGGTCTCTTTAGTTTGGTGTGTATTGCAGAATGTCTACAGATTGGAATGGTGAGTGGATCAGCCCTTACGCTGAGCACGGTAAAAAAAGCGAACAAGTAAAAAAAATCACAGTATCTATCCCACTAAAAGTGCTAAAGATATTGACCGATGAGCGAACCCGTAGACAAATAAATAACCTACGCCACGCCACCAACAGTGAGCTACTTTGCGAAGCATTTTTGCACGCCTACACTGGCCAACCGCTCCCCGATGACGCCGACTTGCAAAAAGACAAGCCAGACCCGGCGTTAGAAAAAGCCGCCCAAGCGGAACTCAATAAAGAAGATTAAGATTTTACAAAGCCGCTCACCGAGCGGCTTTTTTATTGCCTAAACCCAGCGTACAACAAACTATTTTCACCAACTATTACTCATAAACTGTAATCAAATTGGGGGCTTACCGGTCTGTAAACAGGCTCTTAATTTAAAATAGGTAAAAGGATGAAAACGTCGTACCCACCTCAATTAGCCTCAAAGCTATCACTTGGCCTTTTATGTTTAAGGCTAAGCATTGCCCTCGTGTTTACAATATGGGCATTAGATAAAGTACTTGTACCAGAGCATGCTATAAAAGTGTTCTCTGGCTTTTACGGATTAAATTTAACCACCAATACACTTATTGCCATGGGGCTTGCACAACTCGCCTTTATCGCAGCCTTTACCTTAGGTTTATTGAAAAACATCACCTACCTTGCGGTGTTGGTGCTGCATGCTGGTTCAACATTCTCTTCATTTGCTAAGTATCTAGACCCATTTAATAACTTATTGTTCTTTGCTGCTTGGCCAATGCTAGCTGCATGCTTAGCTCTCTATTTGCTGCGAGATTATGACTCTTGGACCTTGGGTAAAACTCACTCTTTAGAGCAGAGAGAAGAAGCCAACAACTAAGTACTAATTAATAAAACGAAGCCGCTGATTAAGCGGCTTTTGTTTAGCCGACTTAATTAAGAAAAAAGCAAAGCTGCACCTGTTGAGCCAACTACCTAGCTTTTGATTGAACACTCTGGTTTCTCCTTCGGCGACGTCATTAAGCTTTAACAACCAAAGCTTAGCGAAATATAAAGAAAGGTCGCACAGCATTATATTAATCCTACGTTGCTCAGTTAAAAGCGCGCCTGCGCAACTCGCTTCGCTCAAACAGTGCTTGGCTTAATCGCTTTCAACTTCCGCTACTCGGCGATAATGAAGGGGATGGCTACGATAAGAGCATTAGAAACAACTGCTACGTCTAACTCAACACTTACACAACAGACACGTTTTTGAATTCCTACCTTCTGATTCGTAACATATACATTCTAATACGAGGAGAGACACAGAAATTGAGTGAAACTAGTAAACAGCTGCTTTTGCACTACACTTCATTTGAAGCTTTAACATCTATATTCAATAACCCTGCAACCCCCTCTATGCGAGCAACTCACATCGACTTTCTAAACGACACATCTGAATACGACTACGGCATAGAAAAAGTACTTGAGTACTTGGTACCTTATGAAAACGACTTTGCAATTCAATTAGATGTTCCTAGAAAAATAGCTAGGTTAGAGCGGTTGTACAAAAGAGCTAAAAGAAAAGGGCTGAAAAATGTTCTAACAATTGATGAACTGAACTCAGCTACTAGTAGCAAAGACCCAAAGCTTCTTGAAAAGTTAATTGAACAATACATAAAACTGGATTATCAACACCTTAGAAAAGATAGTAGACCTAAAGCTTACACATTTAGTCTTTCAAAAGCTGAAGACAGCCTTTATCAATGGCAAATGTATTGTCCCCATGAGGGAGGAATAGCTTTGGGATTTGATACAGACACACGCCTGTACACTGATCTAATCGACTCAACAGGTAGCTTTTATTTAAAACATTACGCAGATATTGAAAAAGTAGACTACCCAGAAAAATCAGAAAAAATTAAACCATTCCGTCTTCCGAATAAATTGGACTATCTAAGATACCTAGAAGAAATTGAGAAGAAAGCTCTACTACTAAAGCATCCCGCATTCGCACAGGAGCAAGAATATAGGGTCATATTTAACATGAATTTTGGTACTGATATTAAAGCTAAAAACCGGGGCTATACAACCAATAAACCCTATATTGAGCTGAACTTTAAGCCAGCCAACCTTAAGCGAATTTTCGTATCACCTAAAGGTGATCAAGAGCATACGCGTAAATTACTAATATACTTTATTCAGGACATCCCCGAACTACAGCATCTTAGCGAATCAGATATAGTTATTAGTGACATTCCATTTAGAAGCTAAACAGTTCAAGCTGCCACAAAAAAAGCGCCCTTAGGCGCTTTTTGTTTGCTGTGTAGCGTAAATAAGGCTGGCTTATTTTTTGCCCAATACAGCGAATTTCTTGTTGAAACGATCAACACGACCACCGGTATCAACGTTACGTTGCTTACCAGTGTAGAACGGGTGACATTTGTCACATACGTCTAGGAACATTGCGCCAGTGCGAGTAGATTTAGTTTCGATTACGTTACCGCAAGAACAAGTAGCAGTAAGTACTTCGTAAGTTGGGTGGATATCAGTTTTCATGGATTACCTCAATACTTGGGCCGTATCGCCATCTGGTCGCCACAATTGACACCAAACACCATACGAAAGCAACTCTATCAGAGCCTATAAATTTTAGGTGGCGGATCATATAAGAAGCCACCTAGCATAGCAAGCACCCAACAACAAAAAGCGGGCAAAAATTCGCCAAACGCTTAATTTGCTCCGCAAGGTGCTCTGCCAGTAGAATGAGACAGGTTTTTTGCTTGAGTTTATTCATTAGTGTCGATTGTTCGTGTTGCCTTAGCTATTCCCCTGCGTCGCCTTTTTGATTACAGCGTGCCAGCAAACACCCCCATGCCAGCCATTGGCACTCGGGTAAAGGTGCCTTTTGGTAAAGGCGAAAAAGTGGGTTTGGTAATAGAACACCCCAGCGATAGTGACATTGCCGAAGATAAACTCAAACCATTTAGTGAATCACTCGATCAACAAGCATTATTACCAGAAAGCCTATTTAAGCTACTTAATTGGGCTAGCTCTTATTATCACCACAGCTTGGGAGATGTTATAAGCCAAGCGTTGCCGGCACTTTTACGCAAAGGTGAGCCAGCCAAAGCTAAAAGCATTGTAGTGTGGCGTTTAAGCGAGCAGGGCAAAGTGGGCGATTTAACTAACTTTACCCGCGCCCCCAAGCAAGGGGTTGTATTAGGCAGCTTGCAACAGCAAGATGATGGCCAGCTGAGTGACGAACAATGCAAACAACAAGAATTATCCCGTACTGCCATTAAAGCGCTAGTAGATAAAGGTTTTATCGAAAAACATGAGATTACGCCCACACCAGCGCTGTGGTCGAAAAGCGATACCAACAACCAAGCCTCGCTAAAGCTTAATGCAGAACAAGCCATTGCGGTGGCAGCAGTTAATCAAAGCATTGGCAGTTTTCAGGCCTTTCTTATCGAGGGTATTACCGGCTCGGGCAAAACCGAGGTGTATTTAAATATCATTGCCGAAGTGCTCGCTCAAGGTAAACAAGCCTTAGTATTGGTGCCCGAAATTGGCTTAACGCCACAAACCTTAGCGCGCTTTGCTGAGCGCTTTAAAGTGCCGGTTTATGCGATTAACTCTGGGTTAAACGACACCGAGCGCTTTACCGCATGGCTTAAAGCCAAACAAGGCGAAGCAGGCATTATTATTGGCACGCGTTCGGCAGTATTCACCCCCATGAAAAACCCAGGGGTAATTATTATCGATGAGGAGCACGACAGTTCTTTTAAGCAGCAAGACAGCTTTCGCTACCACGCGCGCGATTTAGCCATAGTGCGTGCCCGCTTAGAAAAAATGCCGGTGGTGCTTGGCTCTGCCACCCCATCCTTAGAAAGCTTGCATAATGCGCTAAGCGGCCGTTATTCGCACTTAGAGCTAAAGCAACGCGCCGGTAATGCGGTATTGGCCGAACAACAATTACTGGATATTCGCCAGCAACCTTTATCCTCGGGCTTATCTCCGGCACTTATAAAAGCCATGCGCATTGAGTTAAAGGCTGGCCGCCAAGTAATGCTGTTTTTAAATCGCCGAGGTTACGCCCCTGCCTTACTGTGCCATGAGTGTGGCCACGTATGTGAATGTGAGCGCTGTGAGGCCTACTTTACCTATCATCAGCAGCCTCGCCATTTAGCTTGTCACCACTGTGGCAGCCAAAAAGCCGTGCCACACCAATGTGAAAAATGTGGCTCTACCAACTTGGTAACAACAGGTTTAGGCACCGAGCAATTGCAAGAAGCCTTGCTGGAGATATTCCCCGAATACAAAGTGGCGCGCATCGACCGCGACAGCACCCGCCGCAAAGGCAGCTTAGAACAGTTACTGGACGAGATTCATAACAACCAATACCAAATATTAATTGGCACCCAAATGTTGGCCAAGGGCCACCACTTTCCAAATGTAACCTTAGTTGCTTTATTAGACATAGACCACGCGTTGTTTTGCTCTGATTTTCGCGCGCCAGAACGCTTAGCCCAACTTTACGTTCAAGTAGCTGGCCGAGCTGGTCGAGCGAACCTGCTGGGCAAGGTGTTATTGCAATCTCACCACCCTGAACACGAGCTGTTGCAAGACCTTATCAACAACGGTTACCAACATTTTGCTCGCTTTGCCTTAAACGAGCGTAAAGATACCGAGCTACCACCCTTTAGCTTTCAAGCGCTGTTTCGCTTTGAAGCTGCCGATGGCAACGCAGTTAACGAGCTTAGCCAACAGCTATACCAACTCGCTCAACCGCTACAGCAAGGCGAAACGTGGGTATTTCCACCCTGTCCTGCACCACAAGCGCGCCGTGCGGGTAAGTTTCGAATGCAACTGTTGATTCAAGCCGAACAACGCCCGCAATTGCACCAATTGGTTTATCGCCTGTTGCCTCAACTAGAAAGCTTAAAACTAAGCCGCAAAGTACGTTGGTCACTGGATATCGACCCTTACGACATGCAATAAATCTAAGGCTTTTTGTAAGGCTTAAAAGATCAATCTCTCGCCAAGCAGCACCTAGGATCTTCGGTGATTTCCCCTAGCTTCCAAAACTAAGGCTAATTAGCCCAGATAAGAGATAGTTTTCGTCACAAATTGTCGGTAAAATGCCCGCTTTGTACAATTTATTTACGCGAGATTGGTGCCAACCTACATGAAAGAGCTTATTCAACAACTTCTGGAACAAACGGTCACAGCCCTAAAACAACAACAGGTGCTGCCTGAAGGATTCGAACCACGTATCCAAGTAGACCGAACCAAAGATAAAGCTCACGGTGATTTAGCCACCAACCTTGCGCTAATGGCTGCTAAGCCTGCGGGCAAAAACCCACGCGAGTTGGCTCAACTCATTGTAGATAACCTACCGGCTTCAGCCTTGGTAGAGAAAACTGCAATTGCGGGACCAGGCTTCATTAACTTCTACCTAAACAACGATTGGTTAGCATCGCAAGTTGAAGCTATGGCTAGCTCGCCAACCGCTAACGTTAAGCCTGCTGACAAAGCCCAAACTATTGTGGTGGATTACTCGGCGCCAAACGTAGCCAAAGAAATGCACGTAGGCCACTTGCGCTCAACCATTATTGGCGACGCTGTTGTTCGCACCTTAGAGTTTTTAGGTCACAAAGTGGTTCGCGCTAATCACATTGGCGACTGGGGTACTCAGTTTGGCATGCTAATCGCCAACCTAGAGGAAGTAGAGGCGCGTGGCACCGATGCTGGCGATATTGAATTAGCCGACTTAGAAGTATTTTACCGCGAATCTAAAGCACGCTACGACAGCGACGAAGTATTTGCCGAACGTGCCCGTAACTATGTAGTAAAACTGCAAAGTGGCGACGAGTACTGCAACATCATGTGGCGTAAGTTAGTAGACATTACCCTTAGCCACAACCAAGCCGTTTACGACCGCTTAAATGTATCGTTAACTAAAGACGATGTGATGGGCGAAAGCATGTACAACCCCATGCTTAACGACGTAGTAGCCGATTTAAAACAACAAGGTTTAGCGGTAGAAGATAATGGCGCTACCGTGGTATTTCTTGATGAATATAAAAACAAAGACGGCGACCCAATGGGTGTAATCATCCAGAAAAAAGATGGCGGCTTCTTGTATACCACCACCGACATCGCCTGTGCTAAATACCGCTACCAAAACCTTAATGCAGACCGCGTGTTGTACTTCATTGACTCACGCCAGCACCAGCACCTAATGCAAGCTTGGAACATTGTTCGCAAAGCCGGTTACGTGCCAGAGGAAGTTCCATTAGAGCATCACGCCTTTGGTATGATGCTGGGTAAAGATGGTCGCCCATTTAAAACCCGTAGCGGCGGCACTGTTAAGTTAGTGGATTTATTAGAAGAAGCCGAGCAACGCGCGCAAACCATTGTGGCTGAAAAGTCTCGCGATTTAGATGCCGAGCAACAAGTGGTAGCCGCTAAAGCGATTGCTATGGGTGCAGTAAAATACGCCGATTTATCGAAAAACCGTACTACCGACTACATTTTTGATTGGGAAAACATGCTGGCCTTTAACGGCAATACAGCTCCTTACTTGCAATACGCTTATACCCGTATCCAATCCATTATTCGCCGCTCGGAAGTGGATGTAGCCAATTTGCAGCAAGCAATTAGCTTAGAGCAAGACGCCGAAATTGCGTTAGCACAAAAGCTTATTCAATTTAGCGATGCGGTACATAACGTGGCTAACAAAGGTATGCCACACATGATGTGTAACTACCTCTACGAGTTAGCGGGTGCCTTCATGACCTTTTACGAGGCCTGCCCAATTCTTAAAGACGACGTAGCAGCCGATACTAAATCTAGCCGCTTACGCCTAGCCTCACTTACCGCCAAAGTTCTTGACCAAGGCCTATCACTACTAGGAATTGAAACCCTGGAACGTATGTAAGCATGGCCAAGGATTACGTAGGGCGTAGTAAGCCCAAGAAGCGCGCGGCTAAACCTAGCCGCGCGGTATCTAACAATAAACGTTTCCCTTTACCGCTAGCATTAGCGGTAATTGCGGCTATTGTGGGATTTGCAGCGTTGCTCTTTAATATAAAAGGCACAGCCCCAACCCCCGCACCAGAGTTAAGCGAGATAGTAAAACCTAAAGCAGCCACACCGACTAAACCCAAAACAACGCTGCCCGAGCCACCTAAAGAACGTACTTACGTTAAAGAGCTGGAAGAGAAGAAGGTTGAAGTAGAGATTGCCGAGCAGTCCTCTAAACCAAGCAAGCCTTATCAAATGCAGTGCGCGTCTTTTCGCAGCCGCGATAAAGCCGAAGAAAGCAAAGCGCTTATCGCCTTTGCCGGCCTAGAAAGCCAAATTAGACGCACCGAAGGGAAAAATGGCGCATGGTATCGAGTGGTTTTAGGCCCTTACCCCACTAAACGCGACGCAGAACGTGCCCGACACATACTGCAGCGAGCCAAAATTAATGGCTGCCAAATTTGGCATTGGAACTTCTAAAACGCCTACCACACTAAATAAGCTGAATAATCCTAATTCAGCTTATTTTTTAATTAGTTAGAATCAAAGTAGTATTAAAGTTTTGTATTAACAATCGACCGTAAAAACAACTACTTTAGGGCACTATTTCAGCAAAAAATCCTCACCCTTTAGTGAAAAAGCTAGAAAAAAACAACGCTAAGCAATTAAAAATATTAGTTATTTGAACTAGTTCTCAACTATGTTATAAAAATGTAGCTAGGCTAGTATGTTAGGAATAACTAAAATGCGGAATATCTATAAGCTTCAATCCGCGACTCGTAATAGGAACGCGATGAAATGGAAAACACGGAACTAGAGCAGCTCGACCGTCGTCGCTCAATGCGACTGGATTTAGAGAATGAGCCAGTGCAACTAACGTGGAAAGACGGCGAAGGCGAAGATCAAAGCATTGAAGCAACCTGCATAGATATCTCTCGACGTGGCATGTTGGTAAAACATAGCAACGATCTGCAAATAGGCACCAAGCTAAAAATACAATTTTCTGCAGGGCATAGTGATACCTCAGAAATGAAAGCCAAGGTTGCACGCTGTCACCGTAAAAATTTCTCCAGCTATCATATGTTTTTGTTATTACTATAGAAAAACCACCTGCACGAGCAAAACTGGCGAACTGTCTTATACTTATTATTACTTGTAGCAATCTTAACGAGATATAAAAACAACAAGTAGCGATAACAAGGAGCAGCCATGCTAATACTAGTAGGTGGAGAAAAAGGCGGCAGTGGCAAAAGCTGCCTCGCACAAAACATTGCTGTACACCTTAAAACCAGCCTAAATGCCAACATCTTGATGGTGGACTGCGACCCACAGCGTACTACCTCTGATTGGATTCAAGCCCGTAATGAAGATGAATCGCTACCAGGCATCAACTGCATTCAGCTTTACGGCAAGATCCGCAAAGACCTATTAAGCCTAGAAGGTGGCTACGACTTTGTAATTGTTGATTGTGGCGGCCAAGATAACCTCGCCATGCGCGCCGCTATGTCGGTTGCAAAATACGTACTTATTCCATTGCGTCCAAAACGCCGTGATTTAAAAACCCTACCGCACATGGAAGACATGCTTAGCACCTGTAAAATGGTTAACCCAAAAATGGTTGCCAGTTTTGTTATCACCCAGTGCCCCGCTTTACCTAGCCAAGTACAACGGATACTTGATGCAAAAGACGTTTGCCGCTCCTTTGGTCTACACGTACTAGACTCTGTCACCTTCTCTCGCAACATTTATGACGATAGCGAAGAAAGTGGCCGCTCGGTGATTGAAATAGAACAAGATGGTAAAGCCGCGGTAGAAATAGCCGCCATTGTTGATGAGTTATTTGCGATCCAACAAGAAGACTCTCATGAGTTTAACTGATCTTAAAAAGCGCTCTAAACAAACTGTTAAACGCAACAAAGTAAGTGTTGACCAGTTTATTGAAGACGCCGATAACTATGCACAGGGTAAACCTAGCACTGCAAATAAACTAACAAGCGAGGCTAAACCTACAACAAATTTCCGCCACTGTACTTTTACTTTCGATGCACCGGCAATTAGCCACTTACAACAAGCTTCCCAGCAACATAAAGTGGCTAAATCTAAACTACTTAGGTTGCTACTAAAGCAATTCGACTCGCTCAGTCCTCAGCAGCAACAAGCCCTGTTAGAGAAGAACCAAGAGCGCTAAAACCGCGCTGTTTTTTAGATTACACCTTGAAAACGCTGCTACTCCCCCCCATTTCACAGTTATAGCCAAGCTAACGCTGCAAGTTAGCTCAACAAACTGAGGAAATAACGTGACTACTATCGTCTCCGTACGCCGCAACGGCAAAGTGATCATTGCTGGCGATGGCCAAGTCTCCCTTGGCAACACCGTAATGAAAGGCAACGCTAAAAAAGTGCGCCGCCTATATCACGGAAAAGTACTCGCTGGATTTGCAGGTGGTACTGCAGATGCCTTCACCCTATTTGAGCGTTTTGAAGCTAAGCTAGAAATGCACCAAGGCCACTTAACAAAAGCAGCAGTAGAGCTTGCCAAAGACTGGCGAACCGACCGAATGCTGCGCAAGCTAGAAGCGTTGCTTGCAGTAGCCGACAGCGAAGCGTCGCTAATTATCACCGGCAACGGTGACGTAGTGCAGCCAGAACATGACCTGATTGCTATTGGCTCTGGCGGGCCATTTGCCCAGTCTGCTGCATTAGCATTACTTGAAAATACCGAGCTAGGCGCACGCGAAATTGCTGAGAAAAGCCTTACCATCGCCGGAAACATCTGTGTGTTTACCAACCTAAACCACACTATTGAAGAATTAGACGCCAAAGCCTAAGGCTTTGCAGGAAGAAATTATGTCGGAAATGACCCCAAGAGAAATTGTCTCAGAATTAGACAACCACATTATTGGCCAAAGCGACGCTAAGCGTGCGGTAGCTATTGCTCTGCGTAACCGCTGGCGTCGTATGCAGCTTGATAACGAGTTGCGCCAAGAAGTGACCCCAAAAAACATCTTAATGATTGGCCCAACGGGTGTAGGTAAAACCGAGATTGCTCGTCGTTTAGCCAAACTAGCCAACGCGCCGTTTATTAAGGTAGAAGCGACCAAGTTCACCGAAGTGGGCTATGTGGGTAAAGAAGTTGAAACCATTATTCGCGATTTAGCTGATGTTGCATTTAAAATTACCCGCGAACAAGAAACCGAAAAATTCCGTTTTCGCGCCGAAGATCAAGCCGAAGATCGCATACTAGATGCCTTACTTCCGCCTGCTAAAGACACTTTTGGTCACGAAGAAGACACCAAAGAAAACTCGACTCGCCAGACGTTTCGTAAAAAGCTACGTGAAGGCCAGCTCGATGACAAAGAAATCGAAATCGATGTGGCTCAACCACAAGTTGGTGTAGAGATCATGGCGCCTCCTGGTATGGAAGAAATGACCAACCAGTTGCAAGGCATGTTCCAAAACCTTTCGGGCAACAAAGACAGCAAAAAGCGCAAACTCAAGATCAAAGAAGCCTTTAAGCTTTTGGTTGAAGAAGAAGCAGCCAAAATGGTTAACCCAGAAGAGCTTAAAGAAAAAGCCCTGCATGCGGTAGAAAACAACGGCATCGTGTTTCTAGATGAAATTGATAAGATTTGTAAACGCGCCGATACCTCAGGCCCAGATGTAAGCCGCGAAGGTGTGCAACGAGACCTATTACCTTTGGTAGAAGGTTCAACGGTAAGTACCAAACACGGCATGGTGAAAACCGACCACATTTTGTTTATTGCCTCTGGTGCTTTCCAAGTGGCTAAACCTTCAGATCTAATCCCTGAACTACAAGGCCGTTTGCCGATTCGCGTAAACCTTAGCGCTTTAAGTGCGGAAGATTTTGTCCGAATTCTTACCGAGCCAAATGCCTCTTTAACCGAGCAGTACAAAGCCTTAATGGCCACCGAAGGTTTAGACATCGAGTTTACCGAAGACGGTATTCGTCGCATCGCTAATGCGGCATGGCAAGTAAACGAGCGTACCGAAAACATTGGTGCTCGCCGCTTGCACACGGTAATGGAAAAGCTGATGGAAGAGCTAAGCTTTGTTGCCTCAGACAATGCAGGCCAAACCATCGTGATTGATGCCGATTACGTGACTAAGTACCTAGATGACTTAGTAGCAGATGAAGACTTAAGTCGCTTTATTTTGTAAGCATCGCGTTAAGTCTTTTATCAAGCCGCCAGATTGGCGGCTTTTTTGCACCTGCCATTTACATCAACGCTCATTAAGTCCTAAGTAAAAGACTTGATATTTCTTAATTGAAAACGGCAACTTAGGGTTTATACTGGTAGCGATTATTCGGGCCAATTTAGGATCCAGACCATGGAATATAATACCTCTGAACTTTGTGACCTTTATGCAGATACGGTTGACGTTGTTGAACCGATGTTTGCCAGCTATGGTGGCAGAAACGCTTTTGGGGGCGAAATTACCACCATTAAGTGCTTTGAAAATGCCGGCTTAATTGCTCAGGTAGTTCAAGAGTCTGGAACTGGCCGAGTATTGTTGATTGATGGCGGAGGTTCGCTACGTCGCGCCTTGGTAGATGAAAGCATCGCCGAAACGGCCGCCGACAATGAATGGGACGGTATTATTGTTTACGGTTGCGTGCGTGATGTAGATGCGCTGGAAGACTTAGACATAGGCATTCAAGCCCTAGCCTCTATTCCTGTAGGCGCTGATGCAGAAGATGAAACCGGCGATGTGAACATTCCGGTTAACTTTGGTGGCGTGACCTTCCTTCCAGAAGATCACATTTATGCAGATACCACCGGGGTAATTTTATCGCCAGAGCCGCTAGATATAGAATAAGCGCTCAAGCAACTCATTATTCGGCGTGAACGTCTTCAATACGGCCTAGTAAGGCTTTAAGACGTTCTTGCCAAGCTTGTTGCTCCTGCACTAAACGGCCGTTCTCGTCGTTTAACTTGCTGTTTTGCTCTTTAAGCTCGTCAATTTCCATGCGTAATAGTTCGATGCTATCAACTGCAACCTGAACTTTTGCTTCTAATTTTTCTAATACATCAAAAGACATTAATATTTCTCCCGTTAATTCCGTCTCAAAGCCAACTCAGCTTATTTTCGTTGAGTCAGTCATCATGGATATATGAACGCTAGTTAGTGTTCACCTACTGATGGTGACTGCTTTTAAAGCAGCATACTCTTGTCATCTATAGCCAACAAGGGTAGAAATGTATTTCCCTAACTAGTTGTTGAATAAATAATCATGAATTTACAAAAAGGCCGTTATCGTCACTACAAAGGCCCAGAATACCAAGTTATTGATACTGCAATACACTCAGAAACAGAAGAAGAATTGGTGCTTTACAAGCCTTTATATGGTGAAGGGAAACTATGGGTGAGACCCTACGATATGTTTTTTGAAAACGTGGAGTTTGAAGGTAAGCAAGTGCCTCGATTTTCATTAATCGAAGCACAAGAGTAGCCAGGTTAAATATTTTGCCCCATATCAATGGCTGGCATGTCGCAGCTAGGCGTGCCAACCACTTTTGCCGGTACACCAGCCACTGTAGTATGAGCTGGAACCGACTCTAATACTACGCTACCCGCACCTACTTTAGCGCCGCGGCCAACTTCAATGTTACCAAGGATTTTAGCTCCGGCCCCGATCAATACACCACGACGAATTTTGGGGTGGCGGTCACCACGATCTTTACCGGTACCACCTAAAGTTACCGACTGCAAAATTGAAACTTCGTCTTCAATAACCGCGGTTTCACCTACGACAATACCGGTGGCATGATCGAGCATGATGCCTTTACCAATGGTTGCAGCTGGGTGAATATCTACCGCAAATACCGCTGAGATTTGGTTTTGCATATAACGGGCTAAGGCTAATCTGCCCTTGTGCCAAAGCCAATTTGCCACTCGATGGCCTTGCAAGGCATGAAAGCCTTTTAGGTAAAGTAAGGGAATGGCGTAGTATTTAACTGCCGGATCTCGGTCTTTTACCGCAACAATATCTGCGGCTACTGCTTCTAAAATACCAGGATCGGCCAGCAAAGCTTCTTCAATAAACTCTCGCAGTAAAATCGCTTGAACCGTTGAGCTGTCAAGCTTACTCGCAAGCTGGAAACTTAATGCAGAAGACAAGCTATGATGATTAAGAATGGTGGAGTAAAAGAAACTCGATAGCATTGGCTCGTCTGCCGCCATGCGGGTTGCTTCATCACGGATTTGTAACCATACCGTCTCAGCTAGAGTTTGTTTGATTTGATAATCCTTTACCTTTGCCACTACTTCACCTTACTCAAGATCTAATTTCTTTTCTTGCGGAACCACCGATTGAGGGTCTTGGTGGATCAATACATCTGCTTCCGGCCACTCGGCCATAAAAGCAGCTTCAACCTCATCGGCAATTCTATGCGCCTCATACAGGCTAAGCTTATCATCAAGCTCTAAATGAAGTTGTATAAATTTTGTATGCCCGGATTGGCGAGTACGAATATCATGAGCACCTAGTACTCCTTCAACCGCTAAAGCAGAGCTAAACACTTGTTTTTGAAAGGCCTCTGGAAGCTGCCTATCCAATAGATTTTGTACAGACTCTTTACCAATGCCAAAAGCGCCGTAACAAATATAAATGGCAATAAGCACAGCGAACAAGCCATCAGCCCAATACCAACCATAAAAGCTAAGTACTAAAGCCACCAGCACAGCAATGTTCATGTATATGTCCATGGCGTAGTGCATCGAATCAGCTTTAATTACCGCGTTATTGGTTTTAGCGATAACGTAGCGCTGGAACATGACTAAGGCAAAAGTAATAACAGTAGAAATAACCATTACCGTAATACCTACGGTGCTGTGTTCAATGGCTTTGGGGTGTAGCAATTCGCTCACGCCGCCAAACATCAGCATTAAGGCAGAACCGGTAATAAAGGCCGCTTGCGCAAGACCAGCTAAATGCTCTGCCTTACCATGGCCAAAACTGTGTTCTTTGTCGGGGGGCTGCAGGGCATAGCGCACTGCTAGAAGGTTCACTAACGACATGGCAATGTCCATTAGTGAATCAATTAAAGAAGCAAGAATACTTACCGCGCCAGTATATAAAAATGCGGCGCTTTTAATAACAAGCAAGGTCACCGCTACACAAGTTGCAACCCATGTAGCTAAGGTGACCAAGCGCTGATAACGTTGCTTATCCACTTTACAAATTCTTTGGAAGATTTTGTAAAGTATAACGTTTAGTGCATGTTAAAGTTGAGCTTTTTTATCGCCCTTCTGCATACGCTTTTGCTGTTTTTCCATCTTTTTAGCGCTTAACTCTTGGTATTTCTGCTGTTGCTCAGGGGTTAATACTTGATAAATTTCTTGTTGTGCTTGCAGCATATTCATCATGCGAGTTTGATGATTAGCTTGCTGCACATCAATAAACGCTTGAGCGGCACCTTCGTCAAAACTAGCTGCGGTGATAATTTCCATACGCTGTTGATACATCGCTTGACGCTGTTCCGCATTGGCTTGAGGTTTATGCTGCTGCATAATCTCTTTTACTTGGGCCTTTTGCTCATCAGTTAAATCTAACTGCTTCATCATCTTCATGGCTGGATGGCCGCCACGTTGCTTACCTTCACCATTAGATTTAGCAGCAAAGGCTACAGGGGCAACAACAAGTGCGCCAACAAGGGTAGTAACTAGTAACTTTTTCATTTTCTTTCCTCGGGTCTATTCGGTCATTTGTAGTCTACAAAAGCCAATGCAAACTAACCGCAGCAAAGTGTAAAGCTATGTAAAAGGCGAACATTAAGCACGGCAAAGCGCTGTGAGTTTTGTACAATTTGCTTATTAATGTTGAATAGAGAATCGCCCAGTGGATTTACTACTTATAGATGACGACAAAGAACTGACCGAGTTACTCGGCGAACTCTTAGAACTAGAGGGATTTAGTTGTGAGGTATGCAACGACGGTTTAAGCGGCCTAGCCAAGCTAGCAGAAAAGCGCTACGACTTAGTACTGCTTGATGTAATGATGCCGGGTAAAAACGGCTTCGAAGTATTAAAAGAATTACGTAAAGACAACCAACAACCGGTATTAATGCTTACTGCCAAAGGTGATGAGATAGACCGAGTACTGGGTTTAGAGTTAGGCGCCGACGACTACTTAGCCAAACCCTTCAGCGAGCGAGAATTGCTAGCGCGCATAAGAGCGATTTTACGTCGCACTCAAAACAGTCCGCCAGCCGATCCCAAACAAGACCTAATTTGCCACCAAGATCTGACCCTCTCGGTTGCTAAACAGCAAGTACACTGTGATGAGCAAGAGTTAAAGCTCACCAGTACCGAGCTGTTATTGCTACAACACTTGCTAGAGCAGCCAGGCAAGCTATTGGAAAAAGATAGCCTAAATCAAAAAGTATTGGGTAAACGCCTACAAGCGTTTGATCGCAGCTTGGATATGCACATTAGTAATTTACGTAAAAAGATCCCTGCTCGCAAAGACCAACTGCCGCGTATCAAAACGGTGAGAGGCAAAGGTTACATGTGGTTAGAGTGGTAATAATGAAGCGCTTAATCAACAATCTGTTTGTAAAAATCTTCATCTCATTCTGGATGATTTTGCTGGTTACGGCCTTTGTGTCGATTAACCTGTCCAGAATGCTTAGCGAAGACAACTTCAAAGCGCCTAAATGGGCGGTAAAAAACTTACATGAATTTGCCCTACGTATAGAGCGTAACCCTGAACGCATGTTAAGCCCGCGTTTAGAGCCCCACCTTAAATCACGTTTTGGTAAACCCTTTATCGTTAATAGCGAAGGCGAAGTGGTAAACCGTGAAAACATCAGCCGGGGCATGAGACGCTTTTTAGTTAACCACGACAATATTGAAGACCCTCGAATCATGCTCGATAAAAAGCATATTTTGATTGGTCCGCAAGCGCTTACCATCGATAACCAGCGTTACCTACTCTATGTAGAGCGCCGAAGTAACCCGGAACAGCTGCACGCTATCCGTAACTTTGGTGTATCTCCATGGTTTTTGTCGCTAGTAGCCGTAGGTTTAAGTTTAGCGCTTTGTTTCTTACTTACTCGCCACATCGTAAGGCCGCTTAAAAAGCTGCAATCTGCCGCGAATAAGGTGTCTCTCGGATATTTAGATACACCATTACCGGAGATCAATCGTGGTGATGAAATTGGTCAACTGTCTGATAGCTTGCAGAGAATGGTGGACACCCTTAATCAAGCCATTAGCAACCAACAACGCCTACTTAGCGATATATCTCACGAGCTGCGCTCGCCGCTTACTCGCTTAAACATGGCACTCGCGCTACATAAAAAACGCCAGCAAGTAACTCCCGAAGTGGAGCGAATAGAGCGAGAATCGCAACGCCTAGCCGAGATGATTGACGCCTTGTTGTCTTTATCGCGCATGCAAGTTAATGCTAAACAACAAAAAATGACCTTGCAGGAACTCATTGAAGACTTGGTTAGCGATTGTGAGTTCGAAGCAGAACAGTTAAACAAACAGTTTAGTGCCAACTACCCGCAGCAACTGAGTGTGATTTGTTACCCAGAGCTACTCGCATCGGCACTTGAGAACGTTTGTCGCAACGCTCTTAAGTACGCAGACTACAAGGTTAAACTAAGCGCGAGTGTGCAAGACAACCTGCTCACCTTGATTGTGCGAGATGATGGCCCAGGCCTTCCGGATGACGAATTAAACAGCATTTTCCGACCATTTTATCGTAGCGGTGAAGCACGAGACCGTGACAGTGGCGGAGTAGGATTAGGCTTGGCGATTGCCGAATCTGCGATTCGCCAACACGGTGGTAGCATTAGTGCCAGCAATCATTCGCGTAAAGGGCTAGAAGTTAGCCTACGCTTGCCACTACAATAGCGCTTTTCGCAGCCACTTGGATTAATCATGATTAACATTGTGCTTTATCAACCAGAAATACCGCAAAACACCGGCGCAATTATCCGTTTAGCGGCGAACAGCGGTTGTAACCTACATCTTATCGAGCCTTTAGGTTTCGCCTGGGATGATAAAAAAGTTAAACGTGCCGGCTTGGATTACCACGAGTTTGCAGAGGTAAAACGCCACCCCGACTACCAAGCCTTCTTAAGCAGCGAGCAGCCTAAGCGCTTGCTTGCTTGTACCACCAAAGGCAGCGGTTTTCATAGTGACTTTGCTTTTGAAGCGGGTGATTATCTAATGTTTGGCCCTGAAACACGCGGCCTACCTGATGAAGTGCTAAATGAGATAGATGGTCAATTTAGGCTGCGTATTCCAATGTTGGCCGATAGCCGCAGCATGAACTTATCTAATGCTGTATCGGTATTTGTTTACGAAGCTTGGCGCCAACTAGGCTATGTAGACGGTGTATAACTAAGCTAATACTAAAGGTGTTCAGGCCGTGCAAATACGTGATTACCAACACAGCGATCTGAACACCATTATTAACATTTACAACCTTTCTAAACTCGACGAGTTACGCTTTGAGCAAAATACAATTAGTCTTCTGCCATTAACTCAAGATCAGCAACGTTTCGCCTCTCTTAAACAATCAACTATTTTTGTCTATGAAACCGATAAGGTAGTGGCTTATGGCGCGCACCAAGGCTCGGTGATAAGCGCTTTGTTTGTCCACCCCGACGCTCGAGGTAAAGGGTTTGGCAAACAGCTGCTAGAGCACCTATTAAACAATATCAACGACACTACCTGCTTATATGTTGCCAAAAGCAATTGGCCTGCCAAAGCGCTCTACCAAGATTATGGTTTTATTGTCAGCGATACCTTTCAAACCAGCTACAATGGCGTTGCGGTAATAGCCAACGAAATGCTTCGCTCAGTTAAGCCTCATGCTTAAACCAGCGCTGGCTCTTTAGAGCCTGGTAATAAACCCACCCCAAGCTCATTCCTCTAATCGCCATAAAACCACACATCGCCAACCATAGAGCGTGGTTCCCCCAACTTTGAGTAAACCACCAAAGCGGAAAGAACCCGGCGAAACTAGCCAACAACATCGAGTTGCGCATAATGCGCCCCTCAGAAGTAGCAATGAAAACTCCATCTAAGATAAAGCACCATACCGAGACTAACGGCAGCAAAATCATCCAATTAAGGTAGCTAGCCGCAGTGCTGCGGATTTCAGGTATATCGGTAAGCAACGCAACCAGTTGCTCACCCAGTACTCCAAAAACCAAACTAAAGCCAATGCCCGCCACTAAGGCTAACTGCAAACACTGTTTAATCGTTACCACAAACAAAGCGCGGTCATTTTTGCCTTTGGCTTTACCCGCTAAGGCTTCTACGGCGTAAGCTAAACCATCTAAAGCAAAAGAAACAAACATCAAGAAGTTAAGTAATACTGCGTTGGCCGCAACAATGTGGTCACCCAAACGCGAGCCTTGAAAAGTGATGAAAGCAAAACAAGCTTGCAAGGCAAGTGAGCGCAAAAATATGTCTCGGTTTAGCGAGAATAATCCCGCCAAATGCTGGCGATTAAAATCGGCCCAACAAACCTTTAACGACGGTAAGGCATTAAATCGCGTTAAAAACTGCTGGCGGCACAACGCCAAGCCAACTGCCAATGAAAAATAGTCGGCAATCACACTGGCTAAAGCAGCACCCTGCACTTTCCAATCTAGTCCCACCACAAACAGCACATCCAAGGCAATGTTAGTGGTATTGGCTACAATCAGCAGTAACATGGGGGCTCGAGCGTTCTGCATGCCCAATAACCACCCCAACAGCACTAAGTTAAGCAGTGCCGCTGGTGCGCCCCAAATACGGGTAGAGAAATACTGCGCCGCATAAAACTGAACCTGCTCACTACCGCCGGCTAAAGCCAAACCAAGTTGCAATATTGGTTGGCTAAGTAGCAGTAAGGCCAATCCAATAAGCACAGCAATGCAGGCAGAGTTAAAGCCTATTCGCTGTAACGCTAGCTGGTCATTTGCACCAAAAGCTTGCGCACTTAAGCCTGTGGTCGACATGCGCAAAAAGCCACATAACCAATACACCAGGCTAATCATCATTGAGCCTAAGGCTACCCCACCAAGATAATACGCATGATCTAAATGGCCAATAACAGCCGTGTCCACCAGCCCTAATAAAGGAATGGTGATGTTAGATAAAATCATTGGCACGGCAATGGCCGCAATGGCGGAAAAACGCGAAACAGACATGAAAGGGAAACTAAGCAGGCTATAGCGAGAGTGTAAGAGTTAGTTACACTCTCGGCAAGCCTTTAAAAGCTAGGGGCTGTTTATAGCAAAGCAAACAACCAATGGTCTGCCAACAAGGCAACAAACAACAACATCAAATACACTATCGAAAAGGCAAATAGGCGCATTGCGTCACGCTGGTTATCCCCTTTATACAGTCGCCAAGCTAAGTGCATAAAACGCAGGTTAAGTGCACAACTTAACACGAGGTAAAGCACCCCACTCATGCCCACTAAAAAGGGTAGCCAAGCAACAGCGAACAGCAGCAGAGAATAAAGAAGTATCAACTTTTTGGTAAAGCCCACACCGTGGGTAACCGGCAGCATTGGAATATTAACCTTGGCGTAATCTTCACGGCGAGCAATTGCCAAGGCCCAAAAGTGTGGCGGAGTCCAAGTGAATATCAGCATTACTAGCAATAAGGGTTCAGCCGATATGGCGTTGTTTACTGCCGTCCACCCCAACAATGGGGGCATAGCACCTGCTAAGCCGCCAATTACAATGTTTTGCGGCGTTGCTCGTTTAAGCCAAAGGGTATAAATCACCGCATACCCAACTAAGCTAGCTGCAGTTAGCCAAGCAGTCAGTGGATTAACCCACCGGTACAGCATGACAAAACCCACCACCGATAACAGTGAGGCCCATAGCAAGGCCTGCCAATTGGCTATCGCACCAGTGGGTAAAGGGCGTTTGTGAGTGCGCGCCATTGCGGCATCTGCTTCACTATCAATGTAGTGATTAAAGGCGGCAGCGCCCGCAGCCATTAAACCGATGCCTAAGTTACCTATTAGTAAAGCTTGCCAAGGCGGCAAACCAGAAGTTGCCAAGCATGCTCCTACCACCGCAGTGAGCACAATAAGGGCGACCACTTTGGGTTTGGTAAGTTTGTATAAGGCGCGCCAATTAATGCCTTTGTTGAGTGAACTTGGCGGGTTAAGCGTGTTCAACTTCGCCATAATGCGTCTCCTTTTGCTCAACGAATGTTGCTACGGCCGCACCCTGATAGTGAGCCAAGATTAAACTTATTAGACTTAACAACAGCATGGCAGCCACTAAGTTATGTGCCACAGCTATCGCCAAGGGTACTTGCCAAAGCACATTGGCAACGCCTAAACCGACTTGAGTAAACAATATAAAAATCAGCCTAGAGGCACGCCCTCGCTCCATATCACTATGTCGTCGCTGAATGTAACTTAGCGCCAGAATGAACAAGTAAATGGCTGTTACGCCTGCCCAAATACGATGGGTAACATGAATGGTTTTGCGCTGTTCATGACTAAGCACACCAAATTCGTAATCATTGCCAGTAGCAAGCGGCAGCGGATCAAATGCATCCAGCTGATAAGAGCTTAGCCACTCTTCATGGCAAAGCGGCAAGCCCTGACAAGAAATGGCCGAGTAGTTAGCCGATGTCCAGCCACCTAATGCTATTTGCACAACTAGTACCAATAAACCTAGCCACAACCAACGGCCACTTCGCTGGGGCTTAGCTAAAGGACGTTTTGCAATCATCAACCACGTAAACAATAAAGCCAGCATTGAAAAACCACCCAATAGGTGGCCCATAACCACAATGGGCATCAAACCAAGTGTCACCGTGAGCATGCCTAATATGGCTTGAAAGCCAATAAGCAGCACCGAGGCTAGCGCCCAAAAGCGGTGTTGCTTTTGCCAAAATGCCAACGCAGCTAGTCCCACCACTAGCAAACCTAAGCCACCAGCAAAGTAGCGATGAATCATCTCATTCCAGGCTTTGTGCGCTTCTAGCGGCCGCTCAGGATAAGCACTAGCCGCGTGTTGAATATGCTCTTCACTTTGTGGAACCACTAACTGCCCATAACAGCCAGGCCAATCAGGGCAACCTAAACCGGCATCAGTTAAGCGGGTAAACGCGCCTAAACCAATGACAACAATGGCAAGTAAAATAGCGGCAATTAATCCCTTTTGCATATGCTGTCCTTAAACTCTATTGAAACCGCGAATTTTTAATCAGTCGCTTCAAATCGGTGATTAGCCCTTTGATCTGCTCATCACCTTGAGCAGGTTGGTAGCTCATTATCACCCAACCTGTTGGGTCTATCACTAACCACTGTTGATCGTAATCGGCCAGTTGCTGATTAGCTTGTCCCAACCTCATTTGCTCAAGGCCATCGTTTATTTGATTGAGCTGTTCGCCGGAAATAAGCGCAACTTTTTGAGTTTGCTGTTTGGCGATGCCCAAAGCTAACCAAGCATTATTGAGTTTGCTAAGCTGTTGCAAACAATCTTGCGAGCAGTCGCCATCAATAACCTGAGCAATCGACCACTTACCTATGGGATAGTTTTCCAGCTGTCTTGGCGGCTCCATCCACTCCCCATGACTAAGTGCACCTGGCTCATACCAACCCATTTTAAGTACCACCCAAGCCAAAATAAGCGGCACTAAAAATACCGAAGCAAGTAACAACATGGTTTTTTGGTGACTTCTCATAAACCTTCCTTGTTTCTATTTTGCACGCAAAAATAAACGGTTAAGCCAGCGGCAACTAAAGCCATTAGCAACCATTGCAGCGCATAACCTTGGTGCTTTTGCGGCGATATTGACACTAGCTGTTCAGAACTATGCTCAAGTTGGCTATCTAGCACAAAAGGCAATAATTCAAGATTCCAATAATCGGACAAAGCCGCAATATTGATTTGCTGAACCCGCAATCCCTGCGGCAGCTCTTCTAACCAGTGCTGCTGATTAAGTACCACTGGCAAGCTTATTTCTCTTAATCGATAGCGCGAAGGTAGCTCTTGAGCACTTATGGCTTCTGGTAGCAAACGCCTATCTGTTCCAGCGGGCTGCCAAGCAAGACGCACTAATACATTGCCTTGAGGGGTATCTGCTAAGGTATAGGCGTCGTACCCCACTACTCCTTCATTTACTTTATTGTCTAACCACAAAAACTTATCCGTGCTTCTGATTTCACTTAGCCTAACTAATTGAAACGGCTGTACACCCGAAGCAAGGGCCTGTTCTAAGCTGGTTTCAAGCATTGATTGCTGCTGGTATTGATCTAATAACTGCTGTTTTTGTTCACTGCGTTGCCATTGCCACAAGGAAAGCTTGACCATTAACCCTATCAGCGCAACCATAAGCACAACAAACAGTATCAAGCGGTAAGAAACTGTTTTTTTATCAGCCTGTTGAGAGAGCTTAGTTATGGTCATAAAACTGCTAATTACCGCGTTAATCCTGTTTGTGGTGGTGAACATGCTGTTTGCTTTACGGGTAATGCTAAAGGGCGGAGAAAAACCAATGACCCATTACTTGGGTAAACGCTTAATTTTTAGCGTGTTGGTTATCCTATTGGTTTTACTCGCCATGGCGTTGGGCATTATTCAGCCCAACCCTCGCCCTTACTAAAGCACATAGACAAAAATAAACAGACACAACCACACCACATCTACAAAGTGCCAATACCAACTCGATGCCATAAATGCAAAGTGACTCTTACCGGTGAAGTGGCCTTTGAGTACCCGCAAAAACATCACCGTAAGCATGATAGCGCCTAAAGTAACGTGTAAGCCGTGAAAACCCGTGAGTAAGAAAAAGGTATTGCCATAAATGCCTGAATCAAGGCGCAAGCCTAATTCCTGATATGCATGAATGTATTCTTCAATTTGAAAAAATAAGAAAGCAAAACCCAACACCAAGGTAATGGCTAACCACATTTTAAGTGGCCCACGTTTATCTTTTTCTAAACTCACATGAGCAAAGTGTAAAGTCACTGACGAAATCACCAGTATTACGGTATTCAACAGTGGCAAGCCGAACCAGCCCATCGCTTGGGTTGTTGTACCGCCGGGTGTTTCAACTAGCGGCCACATGGCAGTAAATTCTGGCCATAACACCGCCCCAGTCATTTCATTGTTACCTGCGCCCCCCAACCAAGGCACAGCAATCATCCTGGCGTAGAATAACGCTCCGAAGAATGCACCAAAGAACATCACCTCAGAGAAAATGAACCAACTCATGCCTTGGCGAAAAGAGCGATCCATTTGGGCGCTATATAAGCCATCCATACTCTCCTGGATAACATTGCCAAACCAGCCAAACATCATGGTAACAATTACCACAAAGCCACATGACAATATCCAAAGGCCGTAGCTTTGTTCACTGCCCATTTGTTGAACAGAAAAACCTGCGCCCATGGCGATTAGGAATAAACCCACCGCGCCAACAATTGGCCATATACTTTGCGCAGGAACGTAATACTTCTCATAAGGCTGCGTCATTGCTCACCTCTCCATCGGCACTTACTTGTGCAGTTTCAGATTCAATCGGCTCGCCCTCTACGGCAAATAAGGTGTAAGCCAAAGTTAAGGTATTTATATCTTTAGGTAACTCAGGATCTACATAGAAGAACAATGGCATGTCTTGCTGTTGACCCGGAGCTAAGGTTTGCTGCTCAAAACAAAAACAGCTGACTTTTTTTAGATGATTGGCCACCAAACCAGGGCTAACCGAGGGAACCGCCTGCACCGTGCCACGTTTGGGAGTAAGGTTACTAGCACTAAAATCAACCTGTAGTGTCTCACCTGGATGGACTTTTACTTGGTTAACCTTAGGACCAAACTTCCAATTTAGCCCTTGCGGCACATAGCTAATAAACTCCACTGTTACGGTGCGCTGTTGGTCGGTAACAAGGCTTATTTCACTGGCTTCTGTAGCTGTTTTGCCGTTAATGCCGGTAACCTGACAAAATACGTCATACAGCGGCACCAAGGCGTAACCAAAGCCGAACATAGCCACTACTACAAGCAGCAGCTTTGTGACTAAACGGCCATGGCCAAGCATATTATTTAATCTCCGGCGGTGTAGAGAAACTGTGGTAAGGCGCTGGCGATGGCAATGCATCCCATTCTAAGCCCTCTGCGCCTTCCCAAGGTTTAGCCGGAGCAGGTTCACCGCTTCGAATACACTTAATCACCATATACAAGAAGATGAATTGCGATAAACCAAAGGCAAAACCACCAATACTCACAATGGCGTTAACATCGGCAAACTGCAGCGCATAGTCTGGAATACGCCGTGGCATACCACCTAAGCCTAAAAAGTGCATAGGGAAGAACAACACATTTACCGAGATAAGCGAACACCAGAAATGCAGCCGACCCAGGCCTTCGTCGTACATATTACCGGTCCACTTAGGTAGCCAATAATAAGCAGCGGCCATAATCGAGAATACCGCACCTGTTACCAGTACATAGTGGAAGTGTGCCACCACAAAATAGGTATCGTGATATTGGAAATCCACCGGCGTAATCGCCAACATCAATCCCGAGAAACCACCAATGGTGAACAGCACAATAAAGGCCAGTGCGAATAACATCGGCGTTTCAAAGGTCATTGAACCGCGCCACATGGTGGCCACCCAGTTAAATACCTTCACCCCTGTAGGTACCGAGATAAGCATGGTACAAAACATGAAGAACAACTCAGCTGCCACAGGCATACCAGTAGTAAACATATGGTGCGCCCACACAATGAAGCTTAAACCAGCAATAGATGCAGTGGCGTAAACCATCGAGGCATAACCAAACAATCTTTTACGAGAGAAAGCAGGAACAATCGCCGAGATAATGCCGAAAGACGGCAAAATCATAATGTAAACTTCGGGGTGACCAAAGAACCAGAATATGTGCTGGAACAGCACAGGGTCTCCCCCGCCGGCGGCATCAAAAAACGACGTGCCAAAATACTTATCTGTAAGCACCATGGTCACTGCACCCGCTAATACCGGCATCACAGCAATCAACAAAAATGCGGTAATAAACCAAGTCCACACAAATAGCGGTAACTTCATGTAGGTCATGCCGGGTGCACGTAAGTTCATAATGGTAACAATTACATTGATCGCCCCCATAATCGAACTAATCCCCATAATATGCACCGAGAATACAAACAAAGCGGTACTGTCTGGGCTGTAGTTAGTAGAAAGCGGCGCGTAGAAAGTCCAACCAAAGTTAGGGCCACCGCCTTCCATAAACAACGAAGCTAACAGCATGGTGAAAGCAAAAGGTAAAATCCAAAAGCTCCAGTTATTCATGCGTGGCAAGGCCATATCTGGCGCGCCAATCATCATCGGAATCAGCCAGTTAGCCAAACCGGTAAAGGCAGGCATCACTGCACCAAACACCATGATTAAGCCGTGCATGGTGGTCATTTGATTGAAAAAGTTAGGCTCAACTAACTGTAAACCTGGTTGGAACAGCTCGGCGCGGATCACCATCGCCATCGCACCACCGGTAATAAACATGGCAAAACTAAACCACAAATACATTGAACCAATGTCTTTATGGTTAGTGGTTAATACCCAACGCATTAAACCGCGCGGGGCACCGTGATGCTGCTCATCATGGTCAGCATGAACGTCACTAATCGTGCTCATTATCTCTCTCCCTACTGCGCTGCGTTTTGCACGGCCACAACATCCTTGGCCTGCACTAATTCACCGGTATCATTACCCCAAGCGTTACGCTCGTAAGTAATTACGGCAGCCAGCTCTTTTAAACCTAGCTGTTTACCAAAGGCTTGCATCGCAGTGCCCGGTACACCATTCACAACTACTTCAATATGTTTGCCCACATCACCAATAGCGATTGGGCTGTCTTTCAAGCCAGGGAACACACCTGGTAAGCCTTCACCGTTAACTTGGTGGCAAGCTGCACAGCTTTTGTCGTAGACTTTTTTGCCCAGCGACATCAGTTCGTCTTGCTCCATAGTCATAGCAACCAGCTCTAACTCTTGGGCTTGTTTGGCTTGATAAGCGGCTTCTTCCTCGGCTAACCAAACATCGTAATCGGCCTGCGTTTTAGCGATAACCACAATCGGCATAAAGCCGTGGTCCTTACCACATAACTCAGCACACTGGCCGCGGTAAATGCCGGGTTTATCAATGATGGTCCAAGCCTCATTAATAAAGCCGGGGTTGGCGTCTTTCTTAACTGCAAAATCAGGTACCCACCAGGAGTGGATAACATCTTCCGAAGTCATCAAAAAGCGCACTTTTTTATCGATGGGCAATACCAGCGGTCGGTCTACCTCAAGCAAGTAGTTTTTGCGTTTTTCCAGCTTGCCGTTAACTTCATCCATATCAGATGCCAGCACACTGTAGAATTCCAGTTCACGGTCAAAGTATTTGTAATACCACTTCCACTGGGAACCTGTTACTTGAATCGTGATATCGGCATCGGAAGGATCTTCCATGGCCAGCAGGGTTTTAGTGGCAGGAATCGCCATCCCTATCAATATAATGAAAGGAACGATGGTCCAAATAATTTCTACTTTGGTACTTTCATGAAATTGAGCCGGCTTGGCTCCTTTAGACTTGCGATGATGAAAAATAGCCCAGAACATGGCGCCAAACACCAGCACCCCAATAGCACAACAAATATAAAAAATTGTCATGTGCAGGCCATAAACCTGCTCACTAATGGCGGTAACACCCGGACGTAAGTTGAATGACATTTCTTGCGCAAATACTTGCGACGAAAAGAATGTCAGCATTATTAGCTGAATCCATCGGCCCACAGCGCTCTCCTTTGCTAGTAGCCAACGACAACAACTCTCCAAACTAGGAAAGTAGCTGCAGAAAAAGGGAAATCCCCCACCCCAAAAGTAGTAGACAGCAACAGCTAAATACAAGCTACTGCTTATAAACTAACCCCTAAGTTAAAGAAATGTAAATATATTGTTGAGATTTTTATGGGTAAACACAAAAGATGTGATGCTAACGACAAAAGCCCAAATCGGGCTGATTTGGGCTTAAAAAGGGCGGAACTTATTGCTATGTAAGGCTTACATCCAATCGGCAGTGCGAATAATACCTACCGCCAAGCCTTCGATTTCGATGCTTTGATACTCTAAATCAACTTCAATAGTTGAGAGCTCTTCATTCTCTGGGTGCAAGTAAACCATTTTACCGTCGCGTTCAAAACGCTTAACCGTAACATCGTCTTCTAAACGTGCCACCACCACTTGCCCATTATGAACATCATTGGTTTTGTGCACCGCTAACAAGTCACCATCCATAATGCCGATGTCTTTCATACTCATTCCCTGCACCCGCAGTAAATAATCAGCATGAGGATTAAATAAGTTAGCATCTACTGCATAGTGCGACTCTACATGCTCCTGCGCCAAAATAGGCTCGCCTGCAGCCACTTGGCCAATTAAAGGTAAACCGGGTTCTAAGTCTTCGGCTACAGGCTCATTAGCGCTAGCTGGCAAATACTCTTCACTAATGCGAATACCGCGCGAAGCACCAGGGATCATCTCAATAGCCCCTTTCTTAGCAAGTGCTCTTAGGTGCTCTTCTGCCGCATTAGCGGAACGAAAGCCTAATTCTTTAGCGATCTCTGCACGGGTTGGCGGCATACCCGTTTCGGAAATATGACGACGAATTAATTCAAATACTTCTGTTTGACGGGGTGTTAAGGGCTTCATAGTCTACCTGTAAGTTTATACAGCACACTGTTAGTATATACAGCATGAGCAATGAAGCAAGGATTTATCTAAATCAGTGACTTATTGTAGGTTTCAGTTTCATTGGAATTCTTTCCGCTACTTTGAAACTACACCCCATATTTAGGGACGTACTTCACAAATAGATAGAAGTTAGGGTAAAAGAAGGATACAAAGAGTCTAACTCACTTTTGGACATAATCGCGTGGAGAATTGATGGAGTAACTTTTAAATCATCGGCCGCATTAACCATTCCAACCGACTTGCTATGGGCAAATTAACGCTCTTGTCGGCCACAAATTGTTACGATTTTTTATATTTAAGTATTATTATTGATACTAGATGGAAGCACGCTTTCAAAACAAACGCACACATAGCAAATAGACTAATTGAAAAAAGCGCTGACTCAACTCCCCCGCCACCATTACAACTCCAATAACAAGCGCTAAAAAACCAAAAGAAGGAAACCCCTACAGCTATTATGGATAGAAATATCCAACCAATAGAATATGCTAATTTACTTGAATGCTGATCAATACTCATATTAGAACCGCTGTAGCTAACCTTTGAATAGTGCACATTGGCACTTAACAAACCTATTAATAACACACGATACAGCTTAACTATATGAAGAACATCAACTATTAATACACAGAAGCATGAAACTTCCACCGTTAAGGCAGAGAAGGTCTGGTTCCTTAAGACAATCAATAAAACTGTTTAAATTCAGTTTACATAAATGGGGCTTTGACTTCGTCGTGGTTTGCCTCAGCTAGAACCACAGGAGTAGGTGACCCAAAACACATAATCAGACATTAAACATTGATGCTTTTTGCTGTTAATTGTTCCAAGGTAAATATTGATGCACTAACAGACTTTGGGGAAAAAGCGTGTTTCAAGTTGACCTAGTGAATCTCCGGAAATGTTACAGAGTTACCGCCTTTAGCAACTAAATCTCTACTACGCTCTTCCCCTGATAGTGATAAAATCACAGCATCAGAACTACCGAGAAACTCTATGTTTATCCATCATGTTAACGGCATCGACTGGCTGGTGATTACAGCTTTTGAAGAACTGAAAACACTGTTTATCGAAGAAGCGGGTGCGATTCCCTCATGCTTCTCTACTGCCAGCGAGCTGAGCCTGATTGACCAAGCCAAACGCACCCATGGATATTTGCCTACGTTCAGCGGCATTATCACCGATACTGGCACTTTTCAAAGCCAATATAACGAAGACGATTTAAACCCACAGCTTGCTTGCCTAGTTGAAGGACGCGGACGAGTGTTTATCTACCACGGCGGCTTTGTCGCTTTTGTGGATGACGAGCAAACCTTTATTACTCGATTGGACTGAAAATTATTTTGTAAGTTGAAACCAACGAATTGGAATCGCTAAGCATTCATTCGCATGCGTTTCGTTTATTAACAATGTACGAATTGAATGGAGCTGGGCTCTATATTTAGAGAAAAAAGCAATGCTGCGGTTAACTGGCGAGCAATCCCCCTAGACAAACTGATTTAGAAAGAGTTTTAAAAAAGAGATTTTTGACACTAAAGCATGACGCTCAAACATAGCAAAAATTGTTATTTTCACCCTAAACCAAAAACCAAAAACCAATAAGAAATTGAAAAATATAGATAAAAGTTCGACTCTGACACCAAAACTATAAGTAATTTCACTGTTAAGCGGAATTTTCGGCCGCGCTAAGCTTGCTAAAATTGAAAGCTACAAGAGATTCCACGAAATGGCTGCCTTCATTTTTCTAAAGGATTCTATCCTTAAGCGATGCTTAGACTAAAGCACAACGACTTATAATTCGGAGCTTTTAATCGAACAGCTCTTAGAGGTAAAGCCTGCTTCATCAACATGAAAAACTTTCATTATTTAGTTGCTTTATCTGAATTAGACTCATTTATGGTAATTAGGGTAATGCGTAGTGGTGGTATAGAAGTAATGAGTAAACATGTAGCGGTGTTAGATGGTGGAATGGGCCGAGAACTTAAAAGAATGGGAGCGCCTTTTTCACAACCTTTATGGAGTGCTCAAGCACTGATCGAATCACCTTCCTTAGTACGCCAAGCTCATCAAAACTTTATAGATGCGGGCGCCGAAATAATTACTGTAAACAGCTACGCTTGTGTGCCTTTTCATCTAGGTCAGGAATTATTCGAACGCCAAGGGGCAGTACTTGCGCAACTAGCGGCTAAGATCGCAAACTCTGTAGCAAAGCGTGCTATAAGCAACAGCCAGCGCCCGATTACGGTTGCTGGGGCCATCCCACCGGTACTAGGCAGTTATCGACCCGATCTGTTTGAACCAAAGCAAGCAATGGGCATACTCGACACTTTGGTAGCAGCTCAAGAACCCCATGTAGATATGTGGATTGCCGAAACAATTTCTAGCATTGAGGAGTTTAGTACTATTCAACAGGCACTTAAAAACAGCACTAAGAAAAAGTACTACTCTTTCACCCTACAAGACGTCCCCAATGAGCAGGCAAGCCTAAGGTCTGGCGAGTTACTTGCTGACACAATAAAACAAGTTTGCGATACCGGCGCTGATGGTATGCTATTTAACTGTTCTATTCCTGAGGTTATGGCCGAGGCAATAAAGCAGACTAAGGCGCTAAGTAAAGCGTTCGGAAAAGAGTTAGAAATAGGCGCTTATGCCAATAGCTTTGGTCCCATTCAAGCGGGTCATAAAGCCAATAACTCATTAAATCAAACTAATGCTGTATCGGCTGAAGAGTACCTAGAGTTTGTAAAACAGTGGCACCAGCTTGGAGCCACCATCATAGGGGGTTGCTGTGGTATTCATCCTGAACACATTCAAGCAATTAGCCACTGGAAATACGCTGAGCATTAAGCGCTCGAAGCAATAGAACCTGTTAAATTAATGACCTTGGCTCAACATAAATACCACTGTTGCCGCCAAAGTAAGCCCTAAGCAGCGATTAACAATCAGCATTTGCGAAGAGGATTTTAGTAAGCGTTTTAGCGCCGCGCCAAAGTAGGCCCACACCATGGTACACAAAGTTGTGACAACTAAAAAAGCTACGATGATAACACTCACCTGCAATAGGTAGTTTCCCGACACATCGGTAAATTGCGAAAAGACGGTCATGGCAGCAATCCAAGCTTTTGGGTTCAACACCTGAATTAGGGCACCAGCCCCAACCCCGCTGAATGCTCTACTCTATCTTGCTCGGCCACACTATGCTGGCTGATGCCCCAAGCAATATACAATAAGTAAGCTGCTCCCAAGTATTTGAGAGCGCTATATAACTCAGGATTGGCGGTAAGTAAGCTAATTAGCCCTGCACTGGTGCCCGCAAATACAATCAGCACTCCGAATGAGGTGCCTGCAATAAATGGCAAAGCTGCAGCAAACCCAAAGCGATTGGATATGCCCAATATAGCTAAATTACCAGCTCCAGGTGTAATAGACATGGATGTAGCAAACAACAAAAAAGCGACTGCAATTTGAACACTCATAAACATCCACTCCACACAAATTCGATATTCAGCATAGTTTTAATAGCGAGATGAATAGTTTATTTGCTTATGCAGGAAGAACTTTGCTTTATGCGTTAAAATACACCCCATTAAAGGCAGAATATTTTAAAATTAAACATGAGCAGACAAGAAAACACCCAAGAGATGCTTGATGATACCGATATTGCGATCCTGAAGCATATTCAACGTGAAGGTCGCATTAGCAATAGTAAGCTGTCTGAAAAGGTTAACTTAAGTGAAACACCTTGTTGGCGGCGCTGGAAAAGACTCGAAGAAGCCAATTACATCAGTGAATACACCGCAGTGCTTAATCGCAAAAAACTGGGCTTTAGCATGGTAGGCTTTACCTTAGTTTCACTAGGTAGTCATGATGTTGAAAACACCGATAACTTCGAAGAATTTGTATCAGCCACCGAGTGGATCCCACTGTGCCATTGCATCGCAGGTGGGGCTGATTACATGGTGCAAGTAATTGCCAAAGACTTAGATGAATAATACGAACGCATCAGCCAATTGCGAAGAGTAAACGGTGTAAGTGCCTTGCACTCCAATATCTCGGTTAAAGAGATAAAGAACAGCTACTCCATCCCCTTAGAGTAAGGCAGAGCAGAGTCTTAGGAAATTAGCGCATTAGCAACAATGCACACTTAATAAACCAAAGGTATTCAACCAAAAATCAGTTCTTGGTTGAATAACACAAGCTTAATTTCCGGCACGGTGTACTACGTAAATAACAATGTCTTGATTGTTATGATTATCGCTAGGAACAAGTGTCCTCCTTCGTTAATCGCCCCTAAATGTTCTGGAGTATCTGACTTTTTAACCGCAATCATCGCAATGTGGTATAGGCCCTTCATCATTGCCTCAACGTCATAAACCAAGCTTGAGCTCATGGCTGAGGCACAAAAATGAAGAATCAACCTTGACGGTTCCAACCCTCGCATTCTAGTCGCTAGGTCGGCACCAAAGCGCTTGTAATAAAAAGCGAACTAAGTACTAAAAGCGGAAAATTAAGGTTTGTTGGCTTTATGGAATTTCTGCTTAGAGGGCAATAAAGGACGGCTTTTGTACGATCAAAATCAAATAATTCGTACTTTAAGATAAATAAAAGCCGCTGGCCAATTGCTTAAAAAGTGACTGAGGTATATGCTTAGCCCCTATTAATAATACAATATGATTTACTGGAGTTGAAAATGACAAAACCTGTCATCGGTTTCATCGGCCTTGGTCTTATGGGCGGCAACATGGTTGAAAACCTGCAAAAGCGCGGTTACCAACTAAATGTAATGGACTTAAATAAAGAGGCTGTTGCAACGTGTGTTGCTCGTGGTGCTAAAGAAGCAAGCTCTGCAAAAGAACTAGCAGCAGCTAGTGACATTGTAATGCTTTGTTTAACCACTTCTGCAGTAGTTGAAAAACTTATCTACGCTGACGACGGCATTTTAGCTGGTATTAAAGAAGGCGCGGTATTAGTAGATTTTGGTACCTCTATCCCAGCCTCTACCCGTAAGATTGGTGAAGACCTAGCCGCTAAAGGCGCTGGCATGATTGACGCACCATTAGGTCGTACTCCTGCTCACGCTAAAGATGGTTTGCTAAACATTATGGCAGCTGGCGATATCGATACCTTTAACAAAGTTAAACCGGTATTAGACGAGCAAGGTGAAAATGTATTCCACCTAGGTGCTCTTGGCGCTGGTCACACTACTAAGTTAGTAAATAACTTTATGGGTATGACTACTGTTGTTGCTATGTCGCAAGCATTTGCTGTAGCCGACCGCGCTGGTGTAAACCGCCAACAGTTATTCGACATTATGTCAGCTGGCCCTTCTAACTCACCGTTCATGCAGTTTTGTAAAAATTACGCTGTAGATGGTGTTAGTGACTTAGGCTTCTCTATTGCTAACGCAAACAAAGACCTTGGCTACTTCTTAGAAATGGTAAAAGACTTAGGCACAGAATCTAAAATCGCTGAAGGTTCTTCTGCTAACTTAGCCGCTGCACTAGATGCAGGCCTAGGCAACGGCAATGTACCAGAGATTTTCGATTACTTTCTTAAACTAGAAAAGTAACTCGAGCTCTTAATGACAAGGGTGTAACAGTTAAGCTGTTACACCCTTGTTTGTTTTAAAGCCAGCATTTCTCCAAGCTAGCATCAACAGAATACTGGCAAACAACCCTGCCGATAGCGGCTCACTAACTCTGGTAGCTTCTGCCACAATCAGCACCGGATTAATGTCTATCCAATAGTAATCTTCATCGCCTTGCACCAAGGGGCTGTTAAAAATACGCTCAACCTCATCAGGTGTAATCAGGGTTTGATTGTTCAACGATGGGTTCATCAAAAACGCACCATTCATATGAGGCAAACCTAAATTATGACCGAGCTCGTGTGCTAATAGCTCTCCACCAAAAGATCCTGCAGCATAGGAAGACTCAACCACAAAATCGTTACCAAAGTACTCACCACAACCAACAATCCCCGTAAGCACAAAGCTACCACAGGCACTAATGGTATCGATGAAATAGAAGTTAACTACATTGGCTGGGCCAACGTGCTGATTAAATAGCTGGGTGACTTCTGCGCTAGTGGTTATATCAAGCAGTTCAGGAAACACCAACTCGCTGGCCGTACCAATACGAATATCGATGATATTTTGGCCAAAGCTAGCTTGCGAATATATTTCATCCATTGCCGCTTCATTGGTGGTAATAAAGGCCGCCTGAACCATTGATGAAACAAATAGCAATAAGGCGAATACTGAGCTTTTTGTGGGCAGGGTCATAACACATTCCTTAGCGTGGTAAGCCTAATGAAAATTCTTAGCAACATATTATTAACAATAGCATCCACAACTAAATAAACTAATTTTTGCAGCAAGAATAACCTACCCAGAGTAACTCTTGAGCCTTATTTCAGTTATTTATCTAGATTCTTAATTATTTAAGATATTGCATCAAATCAAAGCCAAATTTAGATAAGTCTGCTACCCTATGCCCTGTATCAATTCACCACTATAAGCTCTTGAGATGTTACATTTACCCTCTCCAGTTTTAGCCGTTTCGCGAGCAATAATTGGCTTTTTTACTCGCGGAAAATTTGTCCCAGACAATCCCATCACTGAGTTCAATTTAGATTTAACTCAGCCGATTATTTATGTGATCCCTAGTCATTCATTGGCCGATGTATTAACCCTACAGCTCGCCTGTAAAGAACTTGGCTTACCCGATCCCTTTGAACCAGTAATGTTTGCTGGCGAAGCGCATAAACGGGTAGCTTTTTTAGTTGATGGCAACGGCGAAACCCTAGAGCAAACCATTGAGCAATTCACCTCTGCCTTGGCCATTCACCGTAGTGACGAAAGCCATAACGCGCAGCTAGTGCCTGTTAAGTTATTCTGGGACCGTTATCCGGGGCGCGAGAGTGTAGACGACTTAATGGGCGGCAAGCCCGAGCGCCCTGCCGGGGTGTTAAAGAAAACCTGGCAAGTTATCTTTAAAGGCCGCGAAAACTTAGTCCGTTTTAGTCCACCGGTATCACTTAAAGACATGGCGCAACGCCAAGGCTCAGACAAACGTATTGGCCACAAACTGGCACGCGTAGCTCGGATTCACTTTAGTCGCATGCAAATGATCGCAACCGGCCCCAAGTTACCAAACCGTCGCCACATGTTTGAGCAACTACTGGCTTCGGCAACCATTCGTGAAGCGATTAATGAAGAAGCAAAAACCAAGAACATCGACAAGGCTGCCGCTCGCCAAGCCGCCTTAAAATATTTAGAAGAAATTGCTGCCGACTTCTCCTACCGTAACTTACGCATGGCCGACGCAGTACTCAGTTGGGTTTGGAACAAAATCTATTCAGGCATTGAAGTAAACCACGCAGAAAAAGTGCGTAAGCTGGCCCAAGAAGGTCATGAAATAGTTTACGCACCTTGTCATCGTAGCCACATGGACTACCTACTGCTGTCTTATGTTTTATACCACCAAGGCATGGTGCCGCCGCACATTGCAGCGGGAGTAAACTTAAACTTCTGGCCTGCCGGTCCGTTCTTTCGCCGCTCTGGCGCGTTTTTTATTCGCCGCAGTTTCAAAGGTAACAAACTCTACTCCACCGTATTCAGAGAGTACTTAGGGCAACTATTCAGCCGCGGTTATTCAGTAGAGTACTTTACCGAGGGCGGTCGCAGCCGCACTGGGCGTTTATTGCCACCTAAAACCGGCATGTTAGCCATGACCGTTCAAGCCATGCTAAAAGGATTGGAGCGCCCGGTAACGATTGTCCCCGTGTACTTTGGTTACGAGCACGTAATGGAAGTAGGCACTTACTACAAAGAGCTAAAAGGCAAATCTAAAGATAAAGAATCGTTATTTTCCCTGTTTGGTATGCTGCGTAAATTGCGCAACTTTGGCCACGGCTATGTAAACTTTGGTGAGCCGATTAACGTAAACCAAAGCTTAAACAAACTAGCGCCGGAGTGGCGAGAACATCCAGAAGAAGGTTTAAAACCCAACTGGTTGGTGCCTGCGGTTAACGATATTTCCAACCAATTAATGGTGAATATTAACAGCGCCGCTGCGGTAAATGGTTTGTGTTTAAGCGCCACTATTTTATTGGCCGCCGAGAACCGAGCCCTGCCGCGCAAGCAACTAGTTAAGCAGATAAGTTTATACACATCTTTAATCGAAAATGTGCCTTATAGTGACCACGTAACGCTACCGGAAGTAGATGCAGAAACACTGTTGGATCAGGCTATTAGCCTCGATAAGTTTGAAATTCGCAGCGACTACCTAGGCGAAATTATTGGCCTAGATGAAAAACAGCAGGTACTGCTTAACTTCTATCGCAATAACATTATCCATTTGCTAATTATTCCAGCCTTTATTGCCACTGCGTTATTGCAACATCGTAGCCTATGCCGTAGCCAATTGGTCGCCTTACTTGAGCAGCTTTACCCTTTGTTAAAAGGTGAATTATTCCTGCGTTATCAAGTAAGTGACATGAGCGACCTGGCTGACCGCTACTTAGAAGAATTTGCCGCACTAAAACTAATTAGTGATCAAGGCGATTGCTTTAACATTGACAGCCAACGTCGTGGGCGTTTGTTGCTGCTAGCTCAAGTGGCTCAAGAAAGTTTGCACCGCTACGCCATTGTTGCAGCGTTGCTGGCCAAGCGCCCTCACCTAGAGCGTGCAGAGTTAGAACAGCAAGCATTGGCCGGCGCACAACGTTTAGCGCAGTTACACAATATCGACGCGCCGGAATACTACGACAAACGCATTACCACTAACTTACTCTCACTAATTCGCGAGCAGGGTTTAAGTGACAGTCAATCGGCAGAGGGTTTGTTCAAGCAACTCTCGCCATTGCTGGCCGATGGGGTGTACCAATCGATCAGTGAATTGTTAGATTTAGAAGCTTAAGCCGCACTAATAGCCAGCCATGCATAATGGCTGGCTATGCCTATAAACACCGCCAAACCTACATAGTTATTGTTTAAAAAAGCTTGGAAACACGCTTCTCGCTCACGATACCTAATCAATTTTTGCTGATAGACAAACAATACCGCTGCAGCGAGCAAACCAAGATCAAAGATAAAACCTAATTGCTTCACATGACCTAAAAGCGCCAAGCACAGCAAACTGGTAGCCTGTAACAGCGCCACTATCAGTTTATCAAAACGGCCAAATAAGATGGCGGTAGACTTAATACCCACTTTTAAATCGTCATCGCGATCAACCATTGCATACTTAGTATCGTAAGCCACCGTCCAACACACATTAGCCACTAATAGCAACCACGCCTCGGCAGGCACAGCGTTGGTTTGCGCCGCGTAAGCCATGGGAATACACCAACTAAAGGCCAAGCCAAGAAACAACTGCGGTAAATGGGTATAGCGTTTCATAAACGGATAAATTGCCGCCAATACTAGGGCTGCAAAAGATAGCAAAATGGTAAGGGTGTTTTGACTTAGCACCAACAGAAACGACAACACCACCAAGCCAAAAAATAAGGTGAGCGCTTCACGCTCGCTTACCACTCCAGTGGCCAGCGGACGCTGAGCAGTGCGTTTCACATGGGCATCCACTTTACGATCGGCAAAATCATTGATCACACAGCCAGCCGAGCGCATAAAAAACACCCCTAATACAAACACCAGCAAAATAGAAAAATCGGGTAATCCTTCGGCGGCTAACCAAAGTGCCCACAAAGCCGGCCACAGTAACAATAAAGTGCCAATGGGTTTGTCCGCCCGCATTAACTGCCAATAGGGTTTTGCGTTAGCTAGCTGCAACACCACTTTCTCCTTGATAGGCAATACAAGATGGCAAAAAAATCTCAGAAACCAATAATGGTGCCGAGGCTAATAAGAAACGTGAACGTCGCCCCCACAAAGGCTGCGGGTCTTTAACATGCTGGTAAATTGCCGAGCTTTGGTCAATTTGGGCTAACTCTAAAGTTTGTCGTTGGCCTTTATCAGTAAACAGTAACTCACCTAGTGGTTTATTAGCGAGTCGGCTCACCTCTGCGGCATCCCCTTCTAAAGAGCTTTTAGGTATCACGCTACGCGCAAATACCCACGGCTCGCCATCACAGCATAGCAGTACTTCACGCACCCAATAGGGTCCTGCGCAGGCCAAGGTCTTAAGCTCATGATTGGCTATCTCGGCATAACCCTCAAACAACACTTGAATAGAAAATTGCTGGCAATGTTGGCGTAAGCGCGCAGTTAACGAACCTGGGTACTCTAGCCAGTCACGCAACTGTAGTGCTGTCATGCTTACTTGTTGTGGCAATTGCCACTTACCATCGGCCCCGCAAGGCTGCTGTTGATTTGGTTTCACGCGATCACATTGCAAAGAATTAGACTGGCATTATCCAGTAAACAGCGGTTTAAAGTAAACTCTACTTTGTACGAATGCTTCGCTGATTTGCCTACATTTATCAGCAATAATTTATAAGGTTAAACTACATTACAAAGCCGCTTTACTAGGGCAGGTATTCTTTCGCGATGAGATATTGTTTGAGAGTAAATCGTTTTAAGCGCGGCAAGTCCTGTACAGCCTAGCAGGCTAGGTAAACACTAGAGCCGCTACCTTGTATAAATAAGCCATAAATTGCTGCAAAATCAGCTCGAAAGGCCAACAGCCCTTAACAAGTCTTGTATTATTTTCCATCACCAGCTTGACCTAGTGCCCGCTAACAGAAACAATAAAGCTAGGACTACCAAGGAAACACACCGTCGCATGAAATTTGTTCACAGCTTGCTGTTATGTTGCAGCTTATTCTTCTCCTCGCTGGCCTACAGCCAAGAAGCAGGAAACTCTAGTTATGCATATTTTGGCTTCGAACCCGATATCATTACTAACTACATTAGCACCGGCAAGAAGCTTGGTTATGTGCGTATTACTGCCGAAGTAATGGTCGAGAACCAAAGTGCTTTAAGCAGCATTGAGCACCACGCACCACTCATTCGCGACGCAATTATCGAGATACTGGGTCATCAACGTGAAGAAGACATTAAGTCTTTAAAAGGCCGCGAAGAAATTCGCATTTTATGCCAAGAAGCGGTCAACGATTTATTAGTACAAGAAACCGGTAAAAAGCTAGTGAGCAAATTGCTGTTCACTAAGTACTTATACCAATAAAGCTAGTTGATAGATTAAACCCAAAAAGCCCATCGTCGATGGGCTTTTTGCTTATTAACAACTAATGTTAATTGGGCTGCTGCTTGTCGAAAAATTTATCTAACAGCGCCTGAGCACAACCAACAAACAAACCAAATAAGTGGGCCAAGTTAGCGGTAGAAGGCCCCACCACATCCATAAAACCAATGACCAGCCAGACTAACATAAAGCCAACAATAGCCGGGCTAAGCTGTAAGCCAGCCTGCGGGCGCAACCAACCGGTAAACCAACAGTACCCCAGTAAGGCGTACACTACCCCCGACAAACCGCCAAAGTAGGGGCCAGTTGCCAGCAGCTGTGCCACATTGGGAATTACCGCTGCTACGAGGGTAATCAGCAATAATTTAGAGCTACCTAGCTGGCGTTCAATTTCTCCCCCCAACTGCCACCACCACAAGCCGTTAAAGACAATATGGATCACCGAGAAGTGCAAAAAGATAGGTGTTATCACTCGCCAAAACTGATCTGAGGCTAACATACTCAACTGTGGCGTAATGGTAAGGTTGAGCATCAAATAGCGCTCAAAACCAATATTCATAAACAAATAAACCACAGCGGAAATCAGCAAAACCGCCAAAGTAACCGGGCCAGCATGTGCAAAAAAAGCACTTTTAACCAGCCCCTTTCCACCATAAGAGAATTTAGCTTTACGGCTATCGGCCACAGTCCAAGAAGCTGCTAGGTATTTTTCGTCGTTAGGGTTTTCAATAAACTGCTTGAGTTCATATTCAGCTTTATCTAGATGTTGCTCATCAATTAAAAAAACCGCCACACCTTGATCAGCTGGTGCCAATTGACATTCAATCTTAAGCACCGCCATATAATCTACAAAAGCTTGAGCGACCCGAGGGTTACCCATTACGATTAATTGCTTCACTCAGCATCACCTGATTCAAAAGGAGCAACTTGGCGCCAGGCTTCAAAGCCACCTTGCAGGCTATATACTTCTTCAAAGCCTTGATGAATTAAATACTGCGCAGCACCTTGGCTAGAAATACCGTGGTAACACATTACGATAAGTGGCGTATCAAACTCGGTTTCCGAAATAAGCTGATTTAGGCTGCCATCGCTTAGGTGAAAGGCATTAACAGGATGAGCTTGAGAAAAAGACTGCGGATCGCGCATATCTAGCAATACCGCGCCTTCTGACGCGAGCTTTTGCTGAGCGCCATTTACATCAATTTGTTCAAACTGTTCCATCATCTTTTTCACCGCTGTAATTTTTGTTTCACTTTAACTGGTTTAAGGGCAAAGAAAAAGCCACAAACCATAAGGAGATTACTAGGGTCTGTTGATCTTTGGTGTTGAAATTTTGTTCAAGATAAGCGGGCTTTAATCGCGGCGAGCACTTAGAAGCCTAGTGGGCTAAGCAAGAAGTGCTTAACAAAGAGTAAAGTTCGCTTATCCGAACCCTTCAGGCAACATTTCTTAGCCATTTATTCAGCGTTAGCGAGTGATTATTAAGACCACTTAACTGCACACTCACTGCCTTGCCTAAATGGCTAATAAATTGCTGCAAAATCCATCACCAAAGATCAACAGACCCTAGCTGTAAGCATAAAAAAAGCAAGCCGAAGCTTGCTTAAATTAGTTCTGGATAAGGATTTAGGCGCCAAGATAGGCTTTACGCACATCCTCGTTCACCAGCAAGTTATCACCTGTGTCTTCAAGAACAATCCTGCCATTTTCCAGTACATAACCGCGGTCGGCTAAGCGTAACGCTTGGTTAGCATTCTGTTCTACTAAAAACACCGTCATTCCACGTTGGCGCAACTGCTCCACAATATCAAAAATCTGCTGAATGATAATTGGCGCTAAACCAAGCGAAGGCTCATCTAATAGCAGCAAACGAGGGTTGCTCATTAAGGCGCGGCCAATGGCCAACATTTGTTGCTCACCACCAGACATAGTACCCGCGCGCTGACTCACCCGTTCTAACAAACGAGGGAACAAGCTATATACCTCTTCAATGCGCTCGGCGGTTTCTTGCTTAGTCGCAAAAAACGCGCCCATGTGCAGGTTTTCTTCAACGGTTAAACGTGAGAAAATCCGGCGGCCCTCTGGCACCACAGCAATATCGCCACGCATAATGTCGTGGGTTTGACTATTGGTAATGTCTTTACCGTCAAACAAAACTTGGCCACTGCTGGCTCGCGGGTCGCCACACAAAGTCATTAGCAAAGTGGTTTTACCGGCGCCATTGGCACCAATTAAACTCACAATCTCGCCTTGGTTCACTTTTACACTTACATCGTGCAGAGCTTGAATTGGGCCGTAGTGGGTTGAAACATTTTTTAACTCTAACATTGTTATTTTCTACCTCAGCCTAAAACTCGCCCAAGTAGGCTTTAATCACCTCGGGGTTATTGCGAATTTCTTCTGGCGAACCGTTGGCTAAAGGACAGCCTTGGTTAACCACGTAAATACGATCGGATATGCCCATCACCAACTTCATATCGTGCTCAATCAGCAATACCGATACATTTTCGTTGTCACGCAAGTCCATAATCAAGCGGTCTAGATCGTCGGTTTCCTTAGGGTTTAAACCAGCGGCAGGCTCATCAAGCATCAAAATTTCTGGACGCGTTACCATGCAACGGGCAATCTCTAAGCGGCGCTGCTGACCATACGCCAAATTACCCGCTTTGCGATTGGCAAACTCTTTTAGATCAACCTTATCAAGCCAATATTCAGCAAAGGCTAAGGCTTCTGCCTCACTCTTTTTAAAACTTGGCGTTTTTAGTAAACCCGCTAAGAGGTTGGTATTTAAATGACGGTGCTGCGCCACTAATAGGTTTTCGACCACGCTCATATCTTTAAACAAACGAACATGTTGGAAGGTACGAACAACGCCTTTGCGAGCAATTTGATGACCCGCCAAACCTTGAAGTGCTTCGCCCCGGTAAAGAATTTGTCCGGCAGTAGGTTTATAAAAGCCTGTTAAGCAGTTAAATACCGTGGTTTTACCCGCTCCATTTGGGCCAATTACCGACACCACTTCTTTCTCGTTTAGCTTAAGGGCAACATTGTTTACCGCCAATAAGCCACCAAAACGCATGGTAAGGCCATTTACATCTAATAAAGCACTCATGCCTTGGCCTCCTCTTTTAACTCAATATGAGGACGAGACATTGGCAATAAGCCCTGTGGTCGCCAAACCATCATAAATACCATCATCAAACCAAACATCAACATGCGATATTCATTAAATTCACGCGCCATCTCTGGCAATACCGTCATAATAATCGCCGCCAAAACGACACCAATTTGCGAGCCCATTCCGCCCAGTACCACAATCGCCAAAATAATTGCCGATTCAATAAAGGTGAAAGATTCGGGGCTAATAAAGCCCTGACGTGCAGCAAAAAAGCTACCGGCAAAACCGGCAAAGGCAGCGCCAATAGTGAAGGCACTCAACTTAACTACAGTAGGGTTTAAGCCTAATGAGCGACAGGCAATTTCGTCCTCACGTAGTGCTTCCCATGCACGGCCAATTGGCATTCTTAATAAACGGTTAATCACAATTACCGTTAGCACCACCAATAACAAGGCCATTAAATACAAGAAAATCACTTTGTATTGCGAGTTGTAGCTAATACCAAAAAAGTTGTGGAAGGTATCAAAACCCTCGCCTTTCAAGCGGCGGTTAAACTCCAAACCAAACAAGGTAGGTTTAGGAATACCACTAATCCCGTTTGGGCCACCGGTAAGGTGAGTTAAGTTGTTCAGCAATAGGCGAATAATTTCACCAAAACCTAGCGTTACAATAGCTAAGTAATCACCCCGTAGGCGCAATACTGGGAACCCCAATAAAAAGCCAAACAAGGCTGCCATAGCGCCAGCAATAGGCAAACAAAGCCAAAAACCAAAGCCGTCGGCACTTAGCAGCGCATAAGTGTATGCACCTACTGCATAAAAGCCTACATAACCTAAATCTAGCAAGCCGGCTAAGCCAACCACTACATTTAGGCCCAAGCCAAGCATCACATAAATAAGCGTGAGCGTCGCCAAATCCACCGAACCACGGCTTACCATAAAGGGCCAAATAATTGCGCCAGCTAAGGCAAAAGACACCAGCAAGCGATAAGCCTTTGGGTTTTGCTCCGGACTAGGCAGTTTAAAGTTAAAGCCCTTGCTTGGGGCTTTTCCGACTTTTTTCTTAAATAACAGCGGATGAAGTAACTGGCTAACAAATACTGCCGCCATGCCAATGAATAACCATTTTAGATGACCTTCATCGGCCAAAGCCAAGTTTAAACCACTGCTGCTTGGCTCCATGCGAATGCCCAATAGCCAGCCGGCCAATAGCATAAAAGTGATAGTAGAAATTAATGCACCAGAGAGATTGAGCTTACTCATACTTTCTCAACCTCCGGCTTACCTAACAAACCTGTAGGCATAAATAACAATACAAAACACAACAAACCAAACGACACTACGTCTTTGTATTCAGTACTAAAGTAACCTGCGGTAATCGCCTCGGTAATGCCTAACAACAAACCGCCTACCACTGCGCCAGGAATAGAACCAATACCGCCTAAAACCGCTGCAGTAAAGGCTTTTAAGCCTGCCATAAAGCCAATGTAAGGATTAATTACACCGTAATAAATACCCAATAGCACGCCCGCTACTGCCGCTAATGCAGCACCAATCACAAAGGTGAGAGAGATAACTTTATTGGTATCAATCCCCAATAGGTTGGCCATACCGATATCTTCAGAACATGCGCGACAGGCACGTCCCATACGCGAGTGAGTAATAAAGGTAGTTAGTGCAATCATGGTGACAAAGGTCACTACAAAAATAACTAACTGCATGTAGGAAATAGTTAGGTTAAAGCCGTCTTCTGGACCAAATGTCCAACCACCAGTAATTAAACTGGGCATGGCAATGTCTCGGCTGCCCTGCGACAGTCGCACCAAGTTCTGCAAGAAGATAGACATACCAATGGCCGAAATGAGTGCAATTAGGCGATTACCGCCGCGCACTGGCCGATAGGCGATCTTTTCAATGGTCCAGCCGTAGGCGCTGGTAATAATGATGCTTATTGCAAACGCACCAAATAACAAAATAGGTAAGGAGTCTAGGCCCATTAAGGCCAATGCAGCTAACACGATAAACGCGACGTAACTACCGATCATATACACTTCACCATGTGCGAAGTTAATCATACCGATAATGCCGTACACCATGGTGTAACCAATGGCGATAAGTGCGTAGGTGCTACCAATGGTTAAACCATTAACTAGCTGCTGAAAGAAATAGAAAAATTGCTCAGACATAACTGCCCCAATCTAGTGGCCAACGCCACCTATACCGGCAAGTAAGTGTATTCAGTGTTGCGGCCCAAACCGCTGATAACCTTGTTACCCAGCTGACTTATCTTGTTTGGTATATTTAGTGTCTTAAAAACAGAAACACCGACTAACCTATCGTTAGCCGGTGTGGTATTACGCGCTTACTTAGCTGCTGAAGAAGAACCGTCAGCGTGCCAAGTGAATACACCAAAGTCGAAGCCTTTAAGGTCGCCTTTAGCATCCCACTGAAGTGGGCCCATAACCGTTTCAACGGTGTTACCACGTAGGAATTCGGCTACAGCTTCTGGATCATCACCCGCAGCATTTACGCCAGCAACAATACTTTGCATGGCAGCAAAGGCTGTCCATACGAATGGGCCAGTAGGATCGTCGCCATTTTTAACTAAAGCATCTACCACTGGTTTGTTAGCAGGGTCTAAGTCGTATTTCTTAGGAAGCGTAACCAATAAACCTTCTGAAGCTGCACCAGCAATCGCAGAAATGTCTTTGTTACCCACACCTTCAGGCCCCATAAAGGTGGCTTTTAAACCTTTTTCTGAAGATTGACGAAGAATCAAACCTAGCTCTGGGTGGTAACCACCGTAGTAAACAAAATCTACGTTTTCTTTCTTCAACTTAGCAATTAGTGCTGAGAAGTCTTTATCACCAGCTGTTACACCTTCAAAAGCCACTACTTTAGTGCCAGCAGCTTCTAGCTCATTTTTCACAGAAGTAGCAATACCTTCACCGTATTGTTGCTTATCGTGAATCACGGCTACACGCTCAGGTTTAACTGCATTGATAATATAACGTGCAGCAGTTGGGCCTTGGTCGCTGTCTAGACCAATGGTGCGGAAAATAAGTTGGTAATCGCGGGTAGTGATGTCTGGGTTAGTTGAAGCAGGCGTAATCATCAATACACCTTCATCTTCATAAACGTCTGACGCTGGCTGAGTCGCACCTGAACAAAGGTGACCAATTACGTATTTAACGCCGTCGTTAATGATTTTGTTGGCCACGGCCACGGCTTGTTTTGGCTCACAAGCATCATCGTAAACAACTGCTTCAATTTGCTTGCCAGATAGTGCGCCAGCTTGGTTAAGCAATTCTACTGCAATGCCGCCACCAGCAAATTGCATGTCACCGTATTGCGCAACCGGACCAGTTACTGGGCCAGCAATTGCTACTTTAATTGTGTCTGCTGCTTGTGCAAAAGTAGCAGCGCCAAATAGAGCTAGCGATACCGCTACCCCTGAAGCTGATTTTGTCCATTTAGTCATTGATAACTCCATGTTAGCTTTTTGTTATATTGAGTGTGTTTGCAGAAGTGCCGCATTAAACCATAATGCAGATTTCACCCCATTGGCTGTTGTTTTACCCTAAGTTTGCAGTGTTTCACAAGTCGGCCTCCTGAAGCTGGCACTATCACATAGGGTTTTAACAACTTATTTATCTAGACTAAAAACAATACACCGATCACATACAGCAACATATCTCGCACAACTAAACTTTTAAGCTACAAATAGATCTAAATCCAAAATTTAAACCTTATTTATCTCAAATATGCTACTGCTCTGCTGAATTACTAAATTTTGATAAGGTTAAATTAAATTTTACAGGATAAAAATAAAGCCATTTGGCCTAAAGCCATAAGAATAGGCTGAAATCACCAGTAAGTTTTTGAGGTTTTACGCTTAAACAAAGAATAAATATGCAGGGGTTAATAGACGAATATAAGGTTTAGCAGAAACAGCAAAGCTGCCGTTTCTGCTCTTTTGATTATGCTTCTATATCTGCTGGGCTAGGGTTTAAATGAAGAGTACGAGTAGGGAAGGCAAACTCGGCACCATTAGCTTCCACAATCTCTACGATCTTATTCAAGACATCTTGCTTCACTTCGTGATATTTCACCCAGTTGGTGGTTTTAGTAAAGGTGTAGATAAAGAAATCCAGTGACGAAGCATTAAAGCTATCAAAATTTACCATCAAGGTTTGGCTGGTATCTATCTCGGGATGATTACGTAGCATTTGCTCTACTTCTGCCACCACCTTACTCATCTTGCTCGCGTCATCATAACGAATACCAATGGTTTCTTTGATTCGCCGATGGCTCATTCGACTGGGGTTTTCTACGGCAATGCTAGAAAAAATGGAGTTAGGCACGTACAAAGGGCGTTTGTCGAAGGTGCGAATTTTAGTCACTCGCCAGCCTATGTTTTCAACCGTGCCTTCAATGCTGCGATCGGGCGAGCGGATCCAATCACCCACCTTAAAGGGTTTATCAAAGTAGACCAACAGAGCACCAAAAAAGTTAGCCAACAGATCTTTGGCGGCCATACCAACAATTAATCCGCCCATACCGCCAAAGGCTAATACGCCAGAAATACTAAAGCCTAACGTTTGAAACACCGCTAACAAAAACAAAATGATTACAGCAGCTCGGCATAACTTAGCCACTGCCTGCACGGTGGTTTTATCTTTACCCACCACTATCAGCTGCTCTTCGGCTCTGCGCACAAAGCGCATGGCTGCCCAAGCAAACATGAACACAACCATCACTTGGCGAATAATTGGAATGTAAGGCTTAAAGTCTGAATCCAAGGCATTGGCAAAGGCTACAGCCACTAGTGACAAGCCCACTACCGCAATCATCCAGTTAATCGGTTTCCAAAGTGAAAACCAGATAGCATCATCCCATACGGTTTTGGTTTTCTCGGTTAGGCGGCTCATGCGTGAGGCTAAAATACGCCAAACCAAAAAGGCCACCAGAGTGATGCTTAACACGACAAATACATCGAATAACCAATTAGACGTGGCTAGTTGAGCTTGCTCCTGCTCTAACCACTGGGCAAATTCTTCAAACATTAATCCATCTCTTTGTTCAATAACTAGGGGCTGTTTATCTTTCGCGGTTAATTTTTGTTCGCGAAAAAATCTTTTTAGGCGCGGCAAGGCGAGTGTAGCCTAGCATTCTAGGTAAATTCGCCTTAAAAAAGCATAAAACAATTTTAGCCGAACCCTTCGGGCAGCATTTGTGGCTTATTTCTACTTCGTTATCAGCTTCTCATGTAGGCTCACTACACGTTAAAGCTTCTGCCTTGTATTAATAAGCCACAAATTGCAGCAAAAATCAGCTCGAAAGATAAACAGCACTTAGACAAGCTTAACTCAACATCCACCGGTTGTTGCTAACAGTTTGGCCAAGTTTACATAAACAAAACGCGGCTTTAGCCGCGTTTTAATTGATCTTTTACCCGCAAAGTTAGGCGGCAATACCAGAGTGACGCAACAAGGCATCAACTTTCGGCTCACGCCCCCTAAAGGCTTTAAACAGCTCCATAGGTTCTTGCGAGCCACCTTTCTCAAGAATATTGCTCAAGAAGTGCGAGCCAGTTTCAGGGTTAAAAATACCCTCGTCCTCAAATTTAGAGAAGGCATCTGCCGACAATACTTCAGCCCATTTGTAGCTGTAGTAGCCTGCACTGTAGCCACCAGCAAAAATATGGCTAAAGCTGTTCTGAAAACGGTTAAAGCTAGGTGGCTTAATTACCGATACTTGTGCACGCACTTCGTTTAATAGATCTAATACACTACGGCCATTGGCTGGCTCGTGGTGTAAGCGGAAGTCAAATAACGAAAACTCTAATTGGCGCACCATAGTCATCGCCGATTGGAAGTTGCGAGCCGCTAACATTTTGTCTAACAAAGCTTGTGGCAGTGGCTCACCCGTTTCGTAGTGGCCAGAAATAAAGGCCAAAGCATCACTTTGCCAACACCAGTTTTCTAAAAACTGGCTAGGTAGCTCTACAGCGTCCCAAGCCACACCGTTTATGCCAGACACCGCAGCTTCGTCCACTTTGGTAAGCATGTGGTGAATACCGTGGCCAAACTCATGGAACAAGGTAATCACTTCATCATGAGTGAATAGCGCTGGTTTATCACCTACCGGTTTATTGAAGTTACAGGTTAAGTAAGCAACAGGTTTAATCAGCTCACCCTTGGCGTCGACACGGCGGTCAATACAACCATCCATCCAAGCGCCGCCGCGTTTATGTTCGCGGGCATATAAATCTAGATAGAACGAGCCGCGCAGCTCTCCACTTTGATCGCTAATTTCAAAAAAGCGTACGTCAGAATGCCAAGTATCTACGTTTTGCTTCTCGCTTACCTCAACCTTAAATAGGCGTTTAACCACTTCGAACAAACCGCCAAGTACCTTGTCTTCTGGGAAGTAAGGGCGTAACTGTTCATCAGAAATAGCATAAGTATGTTGTTTTAGTTTCTCAGAGTAATAGGCCATGTCCCAAGCCGCTATGTCAGATACCTGATGCTGCTCTTTGGCAAAGGCTTCTAGCTCGGCTAACTCGCGCTCAGCTTGCGGTTTAGAGCGCGCAGCAAGGTCATTTAAAAAACCTAAAACTTGAGAGGGTGACTCTGCCATTTTAGTGGCTAACGATTTATCGGCGTAACTATCAAAACCCAGCAGTTTTGCTAGCTCGCTACGCAGCTCTAGTTCTTCATCAATAATCGCGGTGTTATCGAACTTTTCATCGGTACTTGCTTGCTCCGAGGCGCGGGTGCTAAAAGCGCGGTACATTTCTTCACGCAGCTCACGCTTGTCGGCATAGGTCATCACCGGCAAGTAACTTGGAAACTCTAAGGTTAGTAAGTAGCCATCAAGTTCTTTGGCTTCTGCGGCTTGTTTAGCGGCAGCTAAAGCAGACTCTGGCAGACCGGCGAGATCATTTACATCGGTAATCTGTTTTTGCCAAGCTAAAGTGGCATCCAATACATTATTAGAAAACTGCGAAGATAGCTCAGACAAGCGCTTCACAATCTCACCATAACGGCTTTGCTGCTCGGCTTCTAAACCAATGCCCGACAATTCAAAGTCACGTAATGCGTCACTAATCGATTTTTGCTGGGCTAGATTATAACTGGCGAAGGCGTCGCTATCGGCGAGTTGTTTGTAGGCTTGATACAAACCTTTATGTTGGCCAACAAAGGTGCTGTATTCAGACAATAGCGGTAAACAAGCTTCATAAGCTTCGCGCAACTCTTGGCTATTTACCACCGAGTTACAGTGGCTCACTGGTGACCACAAACGGCTTAAGCGGTCATTCACTTCATCCAAGGGCAAGATAAAGTTTTGCCAGGTTGGCGTAGCGTGCTTAAGCACCTCGTCAATGGTGGTGCGGCATTCCTCAATCACTTGCTCTACTGCAGGCTGCACATGTTCAGGTTTAATTTTGCTAAACGGAGGTAATCCAGGTAAATCAAGTAAAGGGTTACTCATAGGGGATCCTTAAAGATTGAGAAATGTCAGGGTCTGTTGACCTTTCGCGGTTAAATTTTGTTCGAGATCAAATCGTTTTAGGCGCGGCAAGGCGTGTGTCGCCTAGTTGTTCTAGGTAAATACGCCTTAACAAAGCATAAAACGATTTTAGCCGAACCCTTCGGGCAGCGTTTGTGGATTATTTCTACTGCGTTATCGGCTTCTCCTGTAGGCAAGCTACACATCAAAGCCTCTGCCTTGTATAAATAATCCACAACAGCTGCAAAAATCAGCTCGAAAGATCAACAAACCCTAGCTATGAATAGATTAATCTGGGGCTAAAAATTTGTAAATCAACCCACGTTTAGTGATTTGGACAGTTTACATAGCTTTGAATTAGACTATGATTTCCTTAGGGATTATTTTGGTTTCTTGGTTTATCAATAACCTAGACCAACAGGACTCATCGATTAATGGACAATAATAACAATACTCCAAGAGTTGAAAACTCAGGGCTGTGGCAAAAACTAGCCTTAAATAAAGGCACTAACAGCCTATCATTACGGATGCTGTCCTACATCCTTATCTGTTCTACCCTGCTTGCTCTTATCATCACTCTTATCCAACTTCGCTACGACTACAAACAAGACGTTCAAGTTATCGAAGAAAGCATTGATCAAATTGAAGTAAGTTTTTTGCAACCCATCGCCGCCAGTTTGTGGAACTTAGACGAAGAGCAAGTTGAGGTACAAATTGAGGGCATTATGAATTTGCCCAATATGCAGTATGTGTTGGTAAAAGAAATCTTGGGATCTTCTGAAGTGCCTTTGCTAGCACGCGGCCGCTCTGCTGACCGTTACGACTTATCCCAAGAATTTGAGCTTATCTATCAAGGTGAAATGGTAGGTAAGCTGTTTGTGGCAGCCTCACTAGAGCAGGTTTATGAGCGCTTGTGGCAAAAAGCCATGCTGATCTTAATCAGCCAAACCGTGAAAACCTTAGTGGTTTCTATTGGTATTTTGTTCATCATTTATTACGTGATTGTGCGCCACCTAAATACCATTGTGGAGTACACCCGCAACCTTGACCTAGATAACTTAGGCGCACCGTTAAAAATTGATACTGGCAATAAAACGCGTAACGATGAGTTAGGAGAACTGGTTAATACCCTTAACCAAATGACCCAAAAGATCGACCACGAATTTGATCAAAAACTCAAAGCTACTGAACAGCTGGCACATGAGCGTGATTTCTCTGCAACGGTAATTAACGCGAGTAACGCGGTTATTGTCACCCTTGATAATCAGCTTAATGTGCTCACCGCTAACCCTGCTGGGGTAATGCTCACCGGATTCCACCAAGAAGAATTAGAAGGGCAAAATTGGCTAAGCGTATTTATTGATAATGACATGCGCGAGAAAATTGAAACCGATTTGCGCCAGCTGCGGGTTATTCAAGACCAAGAATTAACTCTTACGGATCAAGCCAACAATCAATACACCCTACTGTGGACCTTTGTGCCTTTTTACGAGGGCAACCATGTATCACGAATGATTGCCTTTGGTTACGACGTAACCCCTCTAAAACGCGTTGAGAAAGAGATTAAAGAGCTCAACGATGAGCTAGAGCAAAAAGTGCAATCTCGTACCGAGCGACTAGAAGAAAGTAACCTGCAATTAGCCAGTGCCTTCGACAAGCTTAAAAACGCTCAGCAATCTCTGGTTGAAGCCGAAAAAATGGCATCATTGGGTGGCTTAGTGGCTGGCGTAGCCCACGAGATTAATACGCCAATTGGTATTAGTGTAACAGCCGCCTCTTACTTGCAAGAGCAAGGTAACCAGCTAGAGAAGAATATTGAGAGCGGAAAACTAAGCCGCAAGTTTATGGAAGAGTTAATTCAAAACCTCAACCAATCTACCGAATTACTACTAAACAATTTACGCCGTGCTTCTGACCTTATCAGCAGCTTCAAACAAGTGGCGGTAGACCAAAGCTCCGAGGCTTGTTACACCTTTAACCTTAACGAAAATGTTAACCAAGTAATCACTTCCTTAGGCCACAAAATTAGACGTTCGGGCTGTGAGATAGTCGTTGATTGTGATGACGACTTAGAGCTTTACAGCTTCCCTGGGAGCTTTACTCAAATCTATTCCAACTTGATTTTAAACTCGGTTAAACACGGCTTTGAAGGCTGGGAAGGTGATAAACGTATAGACATTTCTATTCACCGAGAAGACGACCAACTGCATATCGACTACCGTGACTCGGGACGCGGCGTAGATAGCAACATTGCTCAGAGAATTTTTGACCCCTTTGTCACCTCAAAACGAGGCCAAGGCGGCAGTGGTTTAGGCACACACATTGTCTACAACCTAGTGGTTCAGCTACTTAAAGGGCACATTGCTTTTGACAGCAAACCTGATGAAGGGGTGCACTTTTCTATCCGCTTACCTTACCAAGCGCAAAAAGCTGATTAACATCTGTCTTTAGTACAGGCTATACTGCTGCAAGTTTTCGGCCCCTATTCGGAGTACCTTAATGAGAGAATTCGACTACCTATGCATTGGTGCAGGCAGTGGCGGTATCGCCTCGGCAAATCGTGCCTCTATGTACGGACAAAAAGTTGCCTTAGTTGAAGCCCGCCACGTTGGCGGCACCTGTGTAAATGTGGGTTGTGTACCCAAAAAAGCCATGTGGTTCGGCGCTCAAGTTGCAGAAGCCATTCACCGCTACGCTCCAGACTATGGCTTTGATGTTCAGGTAAATAAGTTCGATTGGTCTACGCTAGTGGCAAGCCGCGAAGCCTACATTAAGCGTATCCATGGCTCTTATGACCGCGTGTTAGGCAATAATGGCGTGACCGTTATCAACGGCTTTGCCAAGTTTGTCGACGCTAATACTGTTGAAGTAAACGGCGAACAAATCCGCGCAAAACACATTCTTATTGCTACCGGTGGCCGCCCGACGATTCCTAGTATTCCAGGCGCCGAGCTAGGCATTGATTCCGATGGTTTCTTTGCTCTTACCGAGCAACCCAAGCGAGTATTGGTGCTAGGTGCTGGTTATATCGCGGTTGAGCTCGCTGGCGTATTGCACTCGCTAGGCAGCGAAACGCATTTAGCCGTTCGCAAGCATGCTCCACTGCGTAACTTTGATCCTATGCTAAGCGAAACCTTAGTAGAGATAATGGCCGAAGACGGGCCAACATTACATACCAATAGCACTCCTAAATCCATTGAAAAACAAGCTGATGACAGCCTAGTTGTTAGCTTTAAAAATGGTAATAGCTTGCAAGTAGATAGCGTAATTTGGGCAATTGGCCGTGAACCCGCCAATGACAAAATTAACCTAGAAGGCATTGGTGTTGAAACCGATGACTACGGTTACATTAAGGTTGATGAGTACTCAAATACCAACGTCGCTGGGGTTTATGCAGTGGGCGACAACATAGGTAAGGTTGAGTTGACTCCTGTTGCGGTAAAAGCCGGCCGTTTATTGTCTGAGCGTTTATTCAATGGCCAGACCAACGCAAAAATGGATTATGACTTAATTCCTACCGTAGTATTCAGTCACCCAGCCATTGGTACCATTGGTTTAACCGAGCCGGAAGCTATTGCTCAATACGGTGAAGATAACGTGAAAGTGTATAACTCTAGCTTTGGAGCCATGTACACCGCCGTTACCCAACACCGCCAAGTAACCAAGATGAAACTAGTCTGTGCTGGCGACGAGCAAAAAGTAGTAGGCCTTCACGGCATTGGCTTAGGCATGGATGAGATCTTACAGGGCTTTGGTGTAGCCATGAAAATGGGCGCAACTAAGGCTGATTTTGACGCTTGTGTCGCGATTCACCCCACTAGCGCAGAAGAGTTTGTAACTCTTCGCTAGTACATAAAAGGCTAAGCATAATAATGCTTAGCCTTATTTTTGCCGCTGATTTGTTCTGAACCCTCGCTTTAGCCTTCCGATTTACCTTAATCCTTCAGCAATTGTTAACAATAAAATCCTCACACATAGCAAACCGCCAACTACACTAAATAAATAGGTCGATTTCTTTGTAAGGCTTTGAATGTATGGACACTGTTTATTCAGTTGGAGAACTGGAATCTTTTCTTGTGGCCCTTACCGTATTGTTTATCGGGCGCATTATTTGCCACTATGTGGCCATCCTTAAAAAGTACAACATTCCAGAGCCAATTGTGGGCGGCTTAGTGGTAGCCATTGTAATAACTGTACTTAAAATGCGCGGTATTGAGCTTAGTTTTGCGCTGCCCTTGCAAGACACCCTAATGCTAATGTTCTTCGCAACCATTGGCCTCGCCGCCAACTACAAATTATTGATTAAAGGCGGCAGGAAAGTCTTTGTTTTCTTGGCAATTGCTTCACTGTATATCGTGCTGCAAAACGGCTTAGGTGTAGTACTAGCCACTTTGCTAGGTTTAGAGCCTATGATGGGTTTGTTCGCCGGTTCAATTACGCTCTCAGGCGGGCACGGAACAGGGGCTGCATGGTCCCAGATCTTTGCCGATGAATACAATATTCAAACCTTAGAGTTTGCCATGGCCACCGCTACATTTGGATTAGTGATGGGCGGAATTATCGGTGGCCCTGTTGGTCAACGGCTAATTAACAAAAAAAACCTAGAGTCCCCCTTTTCTAAGGGAAAAAGCCATCACAAAACCCACCCTGATTTAGTCACTTATAGCCGCAAAGAAGAAGATTTAGTTACCCCAACATCAGTGATCGAAGTGCTATTTTTGTTACTGGTTTGCGTGGTAATGGCCAAGATAGCCAAAGGTCTGGAAACCGAACTTGCCCTCTCTTGGCTGAAAATGCCTGATTTTGTATACGCTTTATTTTTTGGGGTACTGATAGCCAACGCCAGCGAGTTTAGTGGCCGCTATGAAATTAACCACGAATGCGTCGACTTACTTGGCACTCTCTCTTTATCGCTGTTTTTGTCGATGGCTTTAATGAGCTTAAGGCTCTGGGAGATTTTTGATTTAGCCTTACCACTACTGATTATCTTGCTCTGCCAAACCATTATGATCGCGCTGTTTGCTAGCTATGTTAGCTATCGGTTTATGGGAGGAGGTTATGACTCTGCAGTAATTGCTGGCGGGCATTGTGGCTTTGGCTTAGGTGCGACCCCTACGGCAGTGATGAACATGAGTGCGCTAGTGTCTCGCAATGGGCCTTCACCACCAGCATTTATGGTAGTGCCTATTGTCGGCGCTTTCTTCATCGACATTGTGAATCTGATCGTGCTACAAACTTATATTAGCTTTCTTAGCTAAGAAATTAGCCAAACAGGCAATAAAAAGGAGCTCTATTGAGCTCCTTTTTATTTTGATGTTTACTAGCTTGTTTTACGTCTAATCCACGCTAAACCCGCTAATGACAACAACGTAATAAGCAAGGTTTGCGGCTCTGCAACTGTGGCATTAATCACCTGCATGGAAGTACGCGCTAGCACCTCATCTTGCGGCCCAAAAGCGGTTAATACAAAATCAAATATACCTACTTCTGTAGAAACAAAATCGATAGGGGCAAACTCCATGTTCCATGAGTTTTGCGCCAAGTTATACACACTGAGAAAACTAGCGTAATTAGTTGGGTCTACCAAGCCTCCACCATTGCCAGTGCTGTTATCGCCTAAAGCGTTGTCAGAGTTCGATACATTGACCGGATCGAAGCCAATAAAGTTAGTGGCCGCGCTAGGGTCAAAATCAATTTCTAACAAATATGAAAGGCTATCTAAGGTGCCACCGCTACCATCAAAGTTGCTGTTTATCGACCATTCAAAATTCCAAATGGCGGTAGCCAGAGAACCCGGTGCAAAACCAAAGCCTGTAGGAGGTGCAATGTTGTCGAATTGGTAAGTACCATCACCGTTGCTATTAAAAATATTCTGCGGGTTATTAAACTCGTCAAAACGTAGCTTTGCTCTTAAGCCCAACTCGATGCCATTTTGTCGATCAACAGTAAAAGCACCGTTAGCATTACCACTTCCAAATATCACATCGTTAGTTACGTTTTGGTCATACATCACTGTAGCTGTCGCCGTTTGCGTTAAAAGCAAAAGACCGAAGCCAATACTAACCATGCTTGTTTTTATTATTCTCATTTAGCACTCCATGCGGTTTGTTAGATGTTCTGTTACATGAGCTTTGCATGCATAAATTGCTCCCACGAAAGGAACTACATACTTTTCATGGAGTTAGATTTAACGTCATTATTTATTTACAAATCAAACAGTTATATTTGTATAGATATTTGACAAACATTAGATAGATGCTTAGTGAGCTTGCTCACAATTTGATGGCCTATCAATGAACAAAGCCGAGAAAAGATGATTGGTGTGATGATTTATCGCAAGTAAACAGTGTAAAAAAAGCCGACAAGCACCCAGCTACTAGCCAGGTGCTCATAGTCTATTTAAAGCTTGGCTAGAGTTTGCTTTATTGGGAATAATACATCGCAACCTAGCTGCATTGCGCGCTCCGGCGACCAGCCAAAGGCTTCGTCGGGCATGTCGGCATTGTCTTTAAAAGGCATTTCGATGGTGTAAGACAGGGTTTTAAACTGTTCGCCTAACCAAGCCGCCGCAATAGTTAAGTTAGCCTGTCCAGGCTCGTCTTTAGCATAACCATGGGTATCTTGAAAATCAGGAGATATTGCCATAAACGCCTCTTTAAAGGTGTCTTCGAGCAGTTTATGGCGCTCATTGTAAGAAGGAATACCTTCACATCCCGCTACAAAGTTATAGGGTAAATCTTCATCGCCATGAATATCTAAAAACAAATCTCCACCTAGCTCTAGCATCTTCTCTCTTACTAGAAACACTTCGGGGCTGCGCTCCATAGTAGGATTCTGCCATTCTCGGTTTAGATTAGCCCCCACGGCGTTGGTTCTTAAATGCCCACGAACCGAACCATCGGGGTTCATATTAGGCACTACATAAAACACGGTGTCTTCTAATAGCTTCATTGCTAGGGGATTGTCTTGGTCCAGCAAGTTGCCTAACAAGCCTTCAACAAACCATTCGGCCATGGTTTCCCCCGGGTGCTGGCGGGCTATCACCCAGACTTTATGTTTGGCGTTCTCAGCATCGCCTACACTAAGCAAACTCATATCTCGGCCATCTAAGGTTTGCCCTAAGGTTGTGAGATTTACCCGATAATCCTGCTGCATGGTATGCAGTAGATCCTGATGGCGCTCATAGCTGTAGGGCGCGAAGTAGGCAAAATAGACGCTAGGCTGCTCCAATAGCAAAGAGAAGTGCAATTGCTCGCCATCAAAGTCGGTATCAATTCTAAACCACTCTTCACGATCGTAAGAGGCGACAACTTGATAGCCTTGCCAGCCTTTAGCGTAGGCAGATTGGCCCGCGTTGAGCAGAGAAAAACGATATTGTTTCTCCAACGGCCCTTCAAAACGAAAGTGAAACCATTGGAAAAACTCCGATTGATTATCGTGTTTTATCTCTAGTTGAATATTTTGAGGATCATTGAGCTCTACAACACGAATATTGCCACTATCAAATTTATCGCTGATATACATACTTGCCCTCACAGCAAAGTTAATCGATTTGCTGGCAGTATAGCGCTTAATAGGCAACAAAAAAGGAGCATTAAGCTCCTCTTATTAACTCGGCCAGCTAACGGCCTATTCTTCAGTCAGTTCAACAATTCTAAAGTAACGAACATCTAGATTTTTATCTAGATTGATAGTGCTTTCCACAGTTAAAGACTCACCTTGCTTCGGAGGCACTTCTCCAAAATCAATAGTATGTTGGAAAACTTGCTGACCAGTTTGATCAATAAGCACCAATGCTAAAGCCTGCTCAAGGGGGCCCTCGGCCAATAACTGATAACTAATGGCCATTTTTTTACCCATATCGTCAGAGGCTTCAAAAAAAGCTGAGCGTATATTGCTTTGGTCAGTAGCGATTAGCGTATTAAAAGCGAAAATTCGTAGCTCTGGATGATTCTCTTTATTCAGATCAAAATTGTTACGGCGCTCTATCAACAAGGCTTCCTTGAGCTGACGGTTTTGATCTTCAATGATTTTGAGCTCGGCCAAGCTATCGTCATAATGATTTTTCACTTCATTGTAAGTGGGTAACACTGCCATCAAAGAGAATACAGCACTAAAACTCACAATGCCTAAACCAAGGCTAATCCAACGATAGCGGCGAAGGTGTTTGTAGCCTTTTTTATAATGCTTATGACGAGCTTTATGATGCTCATAGCGAGCTTGTAAGCTGATGCCAGAACGATGATTGGCAGATGTTTGCTGCTCCACCGGCTGCTGAGGTTCCAAATCAATATCACTAGGTAGTTCACTGCTAGACATTATCTCTTCCCTAAGATTGTCCTTTTACACTGCTAGCGATAACAAACCAGCAGTTGAATTAATCGATGCTAAAACCATAGCAGCTAGTTGCAAAGAATACTGAAAGATTTTTTCTATCTGCTTAATAAATGTACTGAAATAGAGCCATATGAACTAATAGTTCGATCACAAAGCGCTACACTTTAACAATTTAGCAAGTACAATGAGCGCCAATTACGCAGTTGAGGTGGGATAAAATGGCTATTCAATGGTATCCAGGGCATATGCACAAGGCCCAAAAACAAATTAAAGAAGTGATGCCTAAAATCGATTTAATCATCGAAGTATTGGATGCGCGTATTCCCTACAGCAGCGAGAACCCAATGGTAGCTAGCTTGCGTGGAGACAAGCCTTGTATAAAGGTTCTGAATAAAAGCGACCTAGCCGACCCAAAAACTACTGCCCTTTGGCAAGAATACTTTGAACAAGAGCAAGGTGTAAAAGCGATCCCTCTTTGCACTATTCAAGGTAGTCAAACCCAAGACTTACTTAAGCTGTGCCGAAGCATGTTGCCTAACAAAGGCGGCGTAGATAAACCTATTCACACCATGATATGTGGTATTCCTAACGTTGGTAAGTCTACCTTAATTAATGCCTTAGCAGGCCGCCAAATAGCCAAAACCGGCAACGAGCCAGCGGTAACTAAGGCGCAACAGCGGATCCGCTTAGATGGCAATATTATCCTCTCGGATACGCCTGGTATTTTGTGGCCAAAGTTCGATAACGTAGCCAGTGGTTACCGCTTAGCGGCCACCGGTGCAGTTAAAGACACCGCTATGGAATACGATGACGTTGCCGCTTTCGCTTGTGAGTACTTGCTACAAGCCTACCCAGAGCAGCTTAAGGCACGTTACAAACTCGAAGAATTACCAGAATCTGAAGTTGTATTAATGGAAGAGATTGGTCGTAAACGAGGCTGTTTAGTGCGCGGCGGACAAGTCGATTATGTTAAAGCGGCCACCATTATTCTTAATGAACTACGCGATGCCACTATTGGTCGTATCACCTTAGAAACACCTGAAATGGTTGCAGTAGAGAAAGTAGAAACCGCTAAAATTGTGGCAGAAAAAGAAGAGCGTAAAAAGATGGTGGAAGAGTTACAAAAGGCTAAGAAACGCCAACGCCGCAGAAAAAACAGTTAAGCACTTCAGCGGCTATCATTTTGCAGTACAAACAAAAACACCACGCGATGCGTGGTGTTTTTTGATTTAAGCGTTCGCTTACTCAATCATGTAAGCAATAGCCGCTTTAATTTCATCTTCACTACAGTCGCCACAAGTACCTTTTGCTGGCATTGCGTTAAAGCCCTTCCAAGCATGGTCGAACATAGTTTGATCGCCTTGGGCAATACGTGGTGCCCAAGCAGCGCTGTCGCCTTTCATCGGTGCGCCCGCAGCGCCAGTACTGTGACAGGCAGTACAGAAAGTGTTGTATACCGCGTCGCCAGCACGAGGACCGCTTGAAGCAGCAGGTGCTTTGGCAACTTCTAACTCGCCATCGAGATAAACTTCACCCACTGGCTTAATACGCTCGGCAATCGCCTCATCAGACATATCAGCCGCAAAAGCATTCGGCACAATTGTTAAGCAAATAGATAGTACCAGTGTTTTCCAGTTCAAAAGCTTCACCCTTATCTCTCCTCATCGTGCCTACTGACCGCAGTATTAGGCATCCTTGTCATTATTGGCAAAATTATACCCGCTATTACCTTGAGGTTAAACCATTGTAAAAACGAATATTAGCCAGATGTGTCCGAGTTGTTAGCTAAACGAGTTTAAAGCGGCCAAGGCTTGCTAGTTTAGCTTTGTGCCCACTAACTGGGATTTTTTAATATGTCGCGCCACGGTAATAGTGGATCGCCCAAAGAGATAAAGTTAGGGTTTTCTAAAGATTCTCTTTGGTTGTAGCTTAGCTCGCGTAGATGCAAATCTAACAAGGTGCCGCCTGCTTCTTGCAAAATAACCTGCGGAGCACCAGTATCCCACTCACCGGTTGGTCCTACCCGTATATAACAATCAGCTGCACCTTCTGCCACCATGCAACTTTTTAAACTGGCACTGCCTAGTGGGTACAACTTGTAATGATAGTTACAGTTTAATATTGCCTGCAGTAAAGCTGGACGCTGAACGCGGCTCGTCGCTACTCGAATATGCTCTGGCTTATCGGGGTAATGGCGACTTTTTATTGAAGTACGTGTACCGTTTTGCTCTTTAAAGGCGCCGTGGCCTTTTACCGCAGCATACAAGATTTGCACAATGGGTCCATACACCACGCCAAGCACTGGTTGGTTGTTTTGGACTAAGGCAATCTCGGTGGCAAAATCGCCACTACCAGAAACAAACTCCTGAGTACCATCAAGCGGGTCAACTAACCAATAACATTCCCAAGCTTCTCTGTCCGCTAAGCTAATATCGGCTTGTTCTTCAGATAAAATCGGGATCTCTGGGGTAAGCTTGCTAAGTGCGTCCATAATGAAATGATGCGCAGCATAATCCGCCGAGGTTACCGGCGTAGCATCATCTTTTACTTCGCTAACAAAATCACCTTCTTCATAGATTTTACGAATAATTTCGCCAGCACCACGAGCAATTTCAATCACCTCTGACAACACACTAGCAGGGTCTATCATCCTATATACTTCTCACCTAGTTCTGCTTTAACCATTTCTCAAGGAGTAACAATGACGCAACACTACGCGCTTCAGAAAAGGCCGGATTTGCGTACAAATTATCTATCTCATCAAGTGGTAGCTTTATCACTTCTAAGGGTTCTGGCTCATCGCCTTCCAACACACTGGGCTGCAAACCCTGCGCTACATACACCGACATATGACTAGAGAAATATCCCGGTGCTACCGATAACTCGGTGAGTAGTTGCAAATCTTGTGCTTTAAATCCCACTTCTTCTTGTAATTCGCGATTAGCGGCATCAATAGCAGCTTCACCACGATCGACCAAGCCTTTAACAAAGCCTAGTTCATAACGCTCTGTTCCGGCGGCATATTCACTAATTAGCAGCAGTTCATTTTGTTCGGTAATTGGCAATACCATTACCGCACCTTGCCCTGATCCCACTAAGCGTTCATAAATCCGTCGTTCGCCGTTGCTAAACTCGAGGTGTAATTCTTCAATTTTGAAGAAACGACTTTCGGCAGCAATGGCGCTGTCTAATAATCGAGGCGGATGATGCTTGCTCATCTATCTTCCTGCTATCATTAACTTAATGTCATTGTTACATTGCTGTTAGAAGCACTCAAGGATTAGCGACTAAGAATGTTTGACTGGACTAAAATCGATACCGTTTTATTAGATATGGATGGCACTTTATTAGATCTGCATTACGATAATTACTTCTGGATGCACTATCTGCCTATCTCCTTCGCCCACCAAAATAATCTGAGTTTAGATGAGGCGCGCGAACGTTTGTTCGCCGACTACGAAACCGTATCCGGCACTCTGGATTGGTATTGCTTCGATTATTGGAGCAATAAAACCAATATTGATATTCGCAACTTGAAAACAGAAGTTGAACATAAGATTCAGTGGCGAGACGACGTAAAACCCTTTTTAGAAGCACTAGCTACAACTGGGAAAAAACGGATATTGCTAACCAACTGCCACCCCGACGGGCTAACTACCAAAATTAAAGTAACCGGCCTAGATCAATACCTTGATACCTTGTTTAGTGCCCACCAGTTTGGTTATCCCAAAGAAGATCCCAAGCTTTGGCAGGCTTTAATAGAGCACCACCCCTTTGACCCAGAACGTACTTTGTTTATTGACGACAACGAGACCGTGCTCGACCAGGCCAATAAATTTGGTATTAAATATCTGTTGGGGATCAATAATCCAGACTCAAAACAAGCCAGTAAAGAATTTACCCACTTCCCGTCTATTAATGACTACCATCACTTTACTAAAGAGCTATTAGGCTAGCAGGATTAAGTAAACAAAAAAGCTAGCTCTAAGAGCTAGCTTTTACTTTAGCGAGGCAGGCGGCCCTGTTGCTTAAAGCGATAAAAGCCTTGGGGGTCGGGGCGGCCTATGTACTTAAGGTTACCACTTATGGTTTGGGGCATTTCCGCACCCGCTTTAATTTTGCCTTCGGCCAACCAATTAGGCTGTCCAACAGAGGCTAGCAATTCCAGCTCAAGCTGAGGGTCGCTATGGTTGAGCTGAATAGTAGGTTGACCTTCATTACAGCTTAGTTCCGCATTTGCGTTATCTAAGCGTAATTCACCTAATGGGGTACCAATTAACGGCCCTAGCCAAAGCAGCTGCCCGGCTAATTGCTCACACCAAGGGCTGCCTTGGCTGGCTTCGGCAAGGTTTAATTGAATATCACCCTCAATAGATAAGGGCAGCGGCATTGGCACCTGTTCAACCACCCAACTGGCAGGGGCTTCTAATTGCCAGTCTTTGGCATACCAACCGGAAAAGCTCAAACCTACTTGCCCTTCTCCATGTAGCTCTTGGCCAGTACCAAGCTGCACGTCAGCAGCGATTCGCCCCAACAACAAGGCGCTTGGTTTCAACTGCCAATTTACTTGGTTTAGGCTTAAGTTTGGCGTATCAACACTGATTAACTTGCCATTCCATATGCTGCCGCTGGGGTGATTAAGCGCAATGCCCTTTGGTAACGGTGCATAATTTAGTACCACAGCCAGGGGCGTGGTAGCTACCAAACTAACCAAATACACCAATATAAGTAATAGCGCTAAAGCGAGGTACTTCTTCATTCAGCTTTTCCTAAACGTAAACGTCGAACACCAACAATGCCTTCTTGTTTACCTTCATCTAAATCTACGTTTTCAACAATAATGCCATAGCGTTGGCTCAGCATTTTTAACCAAGTCATTAACTGATTAAACGGCACACTTTCAATCCACACCTCTACCTCATCACCTTTAGGTTGAATGCGGCTGATAGTAATGCGCTGCTGGCGAGCCGAACTACTCACGGCTTGGCTTACTTTTACTTCACTGCTAGTTTGTTGAGGACGACCATTAGCAATAATCACGGAGCCTTGTTGCTGGGCCCACTCTAAAGTTTGCTGCTGGCTAGCCAAGCGCTGTTTAGCTTGAGCGTTAGCACCGGCAATTGGTGACCAAATGCCCCAATACAAAACGGCTATCGCCACTAATACCGCGGCAGCCGTAACCAGGTTTTGTTCACGCTTATTTAAACTTTGCCACCACTGCTTCATGACGCGTTCCTTATGACTAAAGTGCCGACCACCGCACCCGCTTTGTTGCTCAAGGTACCTTGCTCACTCTCAAAAGGTTTAACCGACTGACGAAACTGCTCAAAGGTTTGGAAGTTTTTAGCTTGCGCCTGCAAGCGTATTTCACCCTTTTTATGGTCATAGCGCAGGCTAATCGGATTCAGATCTTTGTTTTTATCAAAAGCAGTAGACAGATGAATCATCATCTTCAAAAAGTCTTGCTCTGGGGGCTCGCCAATGCCTGCAAGTGCTTTACGAAAATCACTACGGATCCGGCTATCACGAACACGTGAAACTTCAGGAAATACCTTTTTGTAAACAGTTCGAATGTTTTCATCTACACTGGCTATTTGTTGTTCTGTTTTGTGGGTATCAATAAGCTGATAGGCTAAGGCCAATACAAAACACACTCCGGCGGCAATGGCCACTTTTCGCCATTGCAACCAAAGTTGAGCAAGAGGGTTAGCCGCAGCATACGGCCCTTGTAACAAATTAAGCTTGGCTTTTTTGGCACCATCACTTAATAGCTTCATCGGCAGTTCTGGTGCTCGTGCCTGCCATTCAACGGTATCATGTTCGAGCTTAGCAGCTGGGCTGTAATGCTGAATGACAAGTTCGGGATACTGCTTCGCGATAAGTGGGAAAGCAGTGGCTAACCACGCTTCATCTATGCTCATTACCCGGCCATCAAAGAAACGCAACAACCATTGTTGGTTAAGCTGAATGGCTGTCGCTTGGCCTTCTTCGGCTTCAGGTAAACATAGGGCATCAACACACCAGGTTTGGCTTTCTATGCCAGCAGCTTCAAGCATGTCTAGCCAGCTTTCCATTTGCTGATGGCTGACACAGGCAACATCAATGCTATCTTTGCCTTTTTCGAGCAAGCAAATATGTAGATTGTCGGGATCTTGTGCCAACTGCTCTTCGAGCATAAAAGGCGCAACCTGCTGCCATGAGCGCTGTGCCGACTTAGGTAAATCTAAGCGGTGCTGGCTAATATCACTGGCCGGAATTAATACGATAACTCGGCGCTGTTCAGCCTTTTCCTGGAGTAAACCTAACTCGGCGCTACTGGCCAACTCACCGGCAGCAATAAGCTCCTGCTCGCTGTCAGACCAAACCATCCAGTTGATAACTTCTTTGCCGGTGCTCGGCAGGCGAATGATGAGTTGTTCGTTCACAGTTGGTCTCCGTAAGAGCGTCTAATCACTTTAAGATCAGAAGTACCACTGCGCTGAATAACACTGGTCATTTGTGCTTGTCCTTGTTCATTTTCCACTAACAATTGCGCCTTAAAGTAGTTCGATTGCAAGGCCAATGTTTGCTGTAAACCCGGCTGGGTAAGCGGGATCCCCGCTAACGCTGGATGAGTCATCATCTCATCCAAGGTACGATACCCCTCATCGGGACGGTCATTCAAGACCTGCAGTGCGCCGGTGTTATCCAGATCAGGATAAAATAGCGCTTCTAAAAGTTGCGGCTGGTCGGCAGCTACAGTATTCACATTTACCGCTAACCCAGTTTCAGGTATCGCACAGATAAAAGGTGCAACCCGGCGATATATTCCTGCTGTAACACCATAAACCGCTCTAAACTCACTTTTATCTACCATCGGCATATTCGCTGGCAGGTAAGACGGGTTTAAACCTTCATATACACCGTCTTCTGCACCTTGTGGCAGCGGTATGGTATCTGCGTCAATCCAATCCCTAGTTGCATCAGTTATTTGCTCTGCGCTATAGGCATCAACACCAACCGCCACCAACAAGCCAATAAACTGATCAGCTACTTTAGGCGGTTGCCCGTCAGTTTTATTCGGCTGCCCTAGAGCATTTAGATTAAAACAGGCCTGCATATCAACAATGTGACCTTTAATCACCGAATCTTCAACCGGGAACACCATGCCTTCGGTGGCCCAATACTGGCCAAGGTGCACCCGGTCATCATCTTCTAAATCTTGCTTTATCACCTTTAAGGCAAAAGCTTCGGCGCCTGATAGCATCCAGTTTGAGCGCAACGAATGCTGTAAGTTAGTTGCTCTAGCTAAATCGAGTTGCAAGCGCTGACTAAACTGCGCAGCCACCACAACCATTACCGCCAAAATTAGCATTACAGTAAGCAGTGCTACACCACGTTGGCGCTGAGGGCAAGCATGAATATTCTGCATTATGAGCCATCCGGATCAGGTTGGCTGCCAGAGTTATTGTTGCCATTATTGGTGCCCGAATCACTACCACCTTGGTTGGTGTTACGATTGGCGTCTTCTTGGGCCTGGCTGGCAACCGCCGCGCGGCTGCCTTCGGGGCTTAGAAATACTCGGCGTAATTCACCATAATCTTTATGCCGCAAGGTCACTTCTACCGCACGCGGCAGTTGGTTACTATCTGACACCTGCTGGCTCCAACCACTGGAACCATGAAAACGGAAATTGAGTTCTTCAACATCGCTAAGCAACACCATCTCGCGTGGTTCGTAACCCACAACAGCATCGGGATGGTTGTAAAAGCGTTTAATCAGTTTTTCGTCTTTTAACAAATATGCCACGCGTTGCAGTTGTGAACGACGAATCACCGACTGCGGATTACGCCAGCCTAACACCAGCATTTCTATGCCCATGTCATCGCTTTCTAACAAATACTTCTCAGCTATGATTAAGGGGCGCTGTTCTTCGGTTTCATCTCTCACCGAACGCGGTGCCAGCTGAGTAAAATCGCGCTGCATAAAAAACATCGCGCGTTGCAAGGCTTGTAGGCTTTCGCCATGGCGCTGCGAAATCTCATCGCTACGCATAACCCCTTGCAATACTTGGTAAGCAGCCATAGTAAGCAAAGCAAAAATAACAATTGCCACCAGCATTTCTAATAAAGTAAAACCGCGCTGCTTCATCAACGGCTCACATAGCTGGTTATTTCGGCCAAGGCAGCTTTTTCCTCGGCATTGCGATAAACCGAAATAGTCACTGCCACAAAATTAGGATCGCCAGTGGCTACCCCTTGAGAGCGCCAATGCCAATCAGTATCGCCAAATTTGGTGGTTCCTTTTCGACTAGACGTGCCGGGCCAGGTCTTACTGAGCTTAAGCTCGGCCATTTGATTGTCGGCAATCCATAGGGCAAAGGTTTTATCTTGAATGTAAGATAAACTGCGCAAGTTTTCTGAGGCACTTTTCATAACAGCCGTACCAGCAATGGCTAGCACCGCTAAGGCCACCATCACTTCTAGTAAGGTCATACCCCGTTGCTTGTTCATTGCTCTTGATCTCGAGCTATGGTGAGCTGACCTAAATCATCACTGCTTACTTGCCAGCGATTAAGGCTATCTTCATAAGCAAACACCAGTTTAAAGGGCGTCACTTCGCCACTACTTAGCAGCAATACTTGCGGTACTATGGTTTGTTCAACTTCCTCGGTGATGAAGTCTTTTTCAAACAAACCATCACCTTCAAAACCTAAGGTTCCACTGCCATAACCTTGTTCTTCAAGCTCCACATTTTCTAGGCTTAACTCTAGAAAATACGGTTCTTCAAATACTTTTTCTTTAAAAATTCGGTCATTAAGTTTTACCCAGCGCTGTTTCTCCATCCGCACAAACTGGTACTTTTCGGCATCACTGTAAACGCCATAATCATAGCCAGTAAGCAGCGCCTGCTCTTGGGCATATTGAACAAGAGCGGCTAAACGCTTGGCTTGCTGCTCTACAATTTTTTGCTCGCTCGAACCCGATACTGACATAACAACCGAATAGATACCCATCGACATTAATAGCAATACCAAAATAACCTCCAGCAAGGTAAAACCTTGCTGGCGATTGCAATGAGCTAAGCGAGACCTCATCAATTTACTGATCTAAGTTCCAGTTACCAATATCGTCATTGGTACCTTCTTCACCATCTAAGCCGGCGCTGAAGATATCAATACGGCCCTTTTCACCTGGGCTAATTAGAATGTAGTCATTACCCCATGGGTCTTTTTGCAAACGACGCAAGTAGCCATCCTCTGGGTAGTTACGTGGCTCTGGACTTGAGCTTGGTTTAGTGACCAAGGCTTCTAGGCCTTGCTCTGTGGTGGGGTAACGCGAGTTATCCAAGCGGTACATGTCTAAGGCATTTTCTAGAGCGATAATATCGGTTTTTGCCTTTTGAATATCGGCTTTTTCTTTGTTGCCTAATAAGTTAGGAACAACTAAACCGGCCAAAATACCTAGAATTACAATCACCACCATCACTTCTAGCAAGGTAAAACCTCGGCTAGTTGCTTGAGTGTGCATCGACTTTTGCATGTTACTTACTCCGAAATACCGGTAGGTGCTATAGCCCCACCATGTTATTAAGTTCCAAAATCGGCAATAGAATTGCCATTACGATAAATAGCACGATACCCGCCATGGTTACGATCAAGGCAGGCTCGAATATCCCTAATGCTATGTTCACTTGCGTTTCGAACTGACGGTCTTGGTTGTCGGCCGCGCGTTCTAACATTCCTTCCAATTCCCCAGAACGTTCACCACTGGCGATCATATGTAGCATCATCGGTGGGAACAATTTGGTGGCTTCTAGTGAAGAGTGCAAACTGCCGCCTTCGCGTACTTTAGAGGCGGCATCCAATACTTGGGCACGTGCGTAATCATTGGTGAGTACTTCACCAGCAATGCCCATACCTTCTAACAAAGGCACGGCACTGGCATTCAAAATACTTAAGGTTCTAGCAAAGCGCGCGGTATTTAGCCCCTTGCTCACCTTACCAACCACTGGCATGCCTAAAATTCGCTGGTGCCATTTCATTCTTATGCTGTCTTTTTGCAATAAACGCTGCCAAACCACCATCGCTAGCATGCCGCCAATTAAGAAGAACAGGCCATAATCACTCACGAGTTCACTTACATAAATCAAAAACTTGGTGGCGTTAGGCAACTCTTGCCCCATATGTTCAAACTGAGCCACTACCTTAGGTACTACCGATACCAACAGAATTGCAATAACACCTAAACACACAAAGGTAAGTACCGCTGGATAGATTAAAGCTTGCATGGTTTTCATGCGCATCGCTTGGCGCTGCTCGGTGTAGTCGGCTAAGCGATCAAGCACTTTGTCTAAGTGACCTGATTTTTCGCCTGCAGCCACCATGGCGCAATACAGTTTTTCGAATACGTCGGGGAATTCGGCCATGCTATCGGCCAAGCTGTAACCTTCTACAACTTTGGAGCGCACGCCAAGAATAATGCTTTTGAGTTTAGGTTTATCACACTGCTGAGCTACCGCCTTAAGCGACTCTTCAATAGGCATAGCTGCTGCAACTAAGGTTGCTAGCTGACGAGTTAATAGAGCTAAATCTGAGGTGCTAACTTTGCTTCGCAAGCGAAAACCAGCGCTGGCTTTTTGAGCACGCTCCGCCACTTGCTCAATTTTAAGTGGCGTTAAGCCTTGCTCACGCAGATGAGCGCGAACCTGACGCGCCGATTCCGCTTCATGAACTCCGTTAGATTTTTTGCCCTTTTTATTAAAGGCTTGATACTCAAATGCCGGCATTACACTAACTATCCTTCGCGGGTTACTCGCAATACTTCTTCTAGGCTAGTAATGCCCTTCAGCACTTTATTTACCCCATCTTGTCGGATGCTTGGGCAACTAGAGCGCACTGCATTCTCAATTTCTTGTTCGCTGCTACCAGAATGGATCATATCGCGCACTTCATCGGTAACCGGCAATAACTCATGAATACCGGTTCGGCCACGATAGCCAGTATTATTGCAGCTTTCACAGCCTACAGGGCGATACACCGTAGCATCTTTAGCAATGCCTAATAGTTGGTGTTCGTGCTCACTTACTAGATGAGCTTCGCAGCAATCTTGGCATAAAGTACGTACTAAACGCTGCGCTAACACCGCCAATAAACTCGATGATAATAAAAACGGTTCAACCCCCATATCGCGCAAACGGGTTACCGAACCAATCGCAGTATTGGTGTGCAGAGTAGATAATACTAAGTGACCGGTTAAACTGGCTTGCACCGCAATTTGCGCGGTTTCTAAGTCACGGATCTCACCAATCATTACTACGTCGGGGTCTTGGCGAAGAATCGCCCGTAAACCGCGTGCAAAGGTCATATCCACTTTGGTATTAACTTGGGTTTGGCCGATGCCTTCGATATTAAATTCCACCGGATCTTCTACAGTGAGAATATTCCGATCTTTAGTATTAATGTCGTTAAGGCCAGCATACAAGGTAGTACTTTTACCGGAACCAGTCGGCCCCGTAACTAAGATAATACCGTGTGGTTTTTTCAGCAGTTCGCTAATCACTTCGCGATAGTTTTCTGCCAAACCTAGACTTTCGAGCTTCAAGCGAGAATTGTTTTTATCTAATAAACGCAGTACAACCCGCTCGCCATGGCTAGATGGCATGGTTGAAACCCGCACATCCACGGCACGGCCAGCAATACGCAAGGAAATACGACCATCTTGCGGTACCCGCTTCTCAGCTATATCCAAACGCGCCATTACTTTAATACGCGAAACCAACAAAGCGGCAAGCTTGCGGTGCGGGCGTAAAATTTCACGCAATACGCCGTCAATACGAAAACGAATCACCAGGGCTGCTTCAAAGGTTTCAATGTGAATATCACTGGCACCTTCTTTAATTGCTTCACCTAACATGGCGTTAATCAATTTAATGATTGGCGCATCGTCTTCGGTTTCTAATAAGTCTTCATTTTCCGGAAGCTCTTCGGCCAAGGTATAGAAGTCCATATCATTACCGATATCTTCCATTAGCTGACGAGCTTGCGATGAATCTCGCTGATAACCTTCGGTAAGGCGCTGTTCAAACTCTTCATCAGACAGTTCTTCGCAAGAGAATGTTTGCTGTAGTACGCGACGAATTTCTAATAAGGCTTCTAACTCCACCTTAGAGTTATGATAGACCTGCCAAGCGTCTTGCTTTTTCTCTAGCATTACGCCGTAAGTTTTGGCAAACATGTAAGGTAACTGCCAACCTTCTACCCCTTCCATATGAGGAGTGTCAGACACTAAGGCCTTTTCATCTTCTAATACATTTAGCTCAGCATCTAAGTCCATTACTCGGCACTCACTTGCTCTTTATTGGCAGCTGCCGCTTCGGCTTCTTTTGCCGCTTTCTCAGCTTCTTCTTTCTTTAAGCGCTCATTCTTTTCTTTTAAGTAGTCGATGTACTCTTGAACTTCAGGCGATACATCTTCCACCGAGTTGAACTCTGGCAACACTGGCACTTTAGTATCTGGCATTAATACTACGCCTAACTCTTCACGCAACAATTGCTGAGCACGGATTTGGCTGTACTTACGCGAGCTCACACTTTGCATGGTTACCGAGTCACGAATAATGGTTGGACGAATGAAGATCATCAAATTACGTTTAACTTTCTTCGAATTGGTCGAACGGAACAAATGCCCTAATACTGGGATGTCGCCTAGTAGCGGTACTTTAGATTCACTCTCTTCAATTTGATCGTCTAACAAACCGCCTAAAATAATGGTGTCGCCGCTATCGACCAACACCGTGGTTTGCAATTGGCGCTTAGCAAATACAACGTCTACCGACGTTTGACCTTGTACCTTAGACACTTCTTGTTCGATGGTTAGCTGAACTGCATCACCCTCGTTAATTTGTGGTGTTACTTTTAGCTTGATACCCACTTCTTTACGGTCAACCGTAGTAAATGGATTATCGTTGCTGCTACTCGATGCTGAGCCAGTTAGTACCGGTACTTCTTCACCTACAGTAAAGAAAGCTTCTTTGTTATCAAGGGTGGTGATAGACGGTGTTGCTAATAAGTTTGAGCGAGAGTCATTCGCCGCAGCCTGAACTAACACGCCCCAATCAGCACCATAAAAACCAAAAGCGGCACCAGAAATCTTAGCCAAAGCGCTGGCTAAACCAGAGATATCACCGGGAGTTTCTGGGTTAACTGTGCAGGTTTCGCCGGTACAAACGGTAGAACCTTCGGTTGGTTGAGCATCGTAGATACCTGCACCAATTTCACTAATTGAAACACCTGCATCGTTAAACTGAGTACCACCAGCCTTTGTGGCCCACTGCACGCCTAGGCTAATACCATCACCTTCGGCCACTTCAACAATAATCGCTTCCACGTTAACTTGGGCGCGGCGAATATCTAGTTGGTTAATTACGCCCTCAAGAGTACGCATATTGTCTGGCTGAGCAGTAATTACCAAGGTATTGGTGTCTTCGTGGGCTTCAATAGAGAAGTTACCACGTGAGTTGCTAGTATTGGTTTTCTTACTACCGCCAGCGGCTTCTGCCGCTACCGTTTCGCTTACACCTTTAAGTACATCAACTAAGTCGCCAGCTTTGGCATACTTTAGGTAGAAAACACGGGTATTGCCGTAGGTTTCTAATTCACTATCAAGTTTTGCCACCAAGCGAACAATTCGCGCTCGAGCGCTAGGTTCACCCGATACCACAATACTATTGGTACGCTCATCGGCAACCACTTTAGGGATTAACAAACTCGCTGCCGCACCTTTACCACCAGTACTGGCGGTAAGCGATTCAATAATTCGCACCAACTCACCAGCTGAGGCAAATTTAAGGCGAATAATATCTACCTCTTGGTCCCCGGCTTTATCCACTCGGCGGATAATTTCGACCAAACGATTCACCACTGCAGCGCGACCAGTAAGCATAATTACGTTTGATGGATCGTAGTGCACTACGTTACCGCCACCGGCATTATCATTTAGCTGACGCAATAAAGGCGCTAACTCACGTACCGATACGTTTAGCACCGGCACTACTCGGGTAACCATTTCATCGCCAACGGCTTGCTCATCGCGGTCTACTACCGGAATGGCTCCTGCTTTTGCATCTTTAGCGCGCACAACTTTGGTTACACCGTTTGGCATATCAATAACCGCAAAGCCGTAAACATCTAACACACTTAAGAAGAACTGATAGTACTGCTCTTCGGTAAGCAAATCGTAACTACGCACATTCACTTTACCGCGCACTGCGGGGTCTACGATGATAGTTTTATTGAGATTACGACCAACCGTGGTGATGAACTCACTAATGTCAGCACCTTTAAAATTGGCTGAAAACTCGGTGGCACTCACGACTCCACAAAGACCTAATCCAATTAGGCCAACAAGGCTGTGGCGAACCAAGCGTAAGGCTTGCAACTTCATGTTAAATAAATCTCCGGTACTATTCATCTGGCAGGCTGAACAACACATCCTGCAACTGGCCATTGCGCTCAACGGTAACTGTAATATCCGTTAGCTCTGCCATCTCTTGCATCACTTGCATTGCTTGCGCGTTGTCGCGCAGGTCATATCCATTAAGAGCTACAGCTAAGTCATTAGCTTTCAAGCCCACTTGTTTAAATAAGGCGGCGTTTTTACCGGGGTTAATCCGATAACCACTTAAGGCTCCATCTTTACGAACCGGCGAAATACGAATGTAATCGGTTAGTTTTGAAGGGTCTTTTAATACTTCTTTTACGTCGACTTGCGCCGAACGGCTATTACTAGACGCTTGGGTATTGCGCTTAGCAGTATTTGAACTCGCCCGAGACTGTGAGTTTTTGTCTTCTGGGTCTAGCAATAAACTTTCGTAAACACCGCGATGCAATAAAATCACGCGATCAGTTTGAATCTCTTTTATGACAGCTTGAGTACCATTAATCGATTCATCTACACCGTAGGTTTGTTGCTTGCCTCGGTGTTCGATAATGGCCAATGCTTTCGTTTGGTCACTACTCGCTACCAAACCAGACAGAGTTAGCTTTAATGAGGTTTTCGGTGCATCAGTTGACGAAGGTGCTTGAACAACTGGTTTAGCCTTTTTGGCTTGATACTCACCAAACAAATGCAGTTTGGTAAGGCTAGATAAATCAACTTGAGCCGCTTTATTACTAGATTGCACCTGCTGAGGAACCCAGCGAAAAGCTTGTGAAGGCGTTGGCACTAATAACCAAGTAATAGACGCCAACTGATAAGCGGCAAAACACATCAATAGTAATGTGATTAATACGCTGCTCTTTTGCGAAGGAACGTAACGAGCAAGTTGAGTAGAAAAAGATTTAATATCCATTTATTCGTTATAATACATCTGTCATCGTTAACCGATTCTCGATCATCCTTATGAAAAAACTATGGCAAAGCGCCTCATATAGAGGGTTCTTCATTCTAAAGGGACTTAGGCGTAGAACAAGAGCTGCAAGTGTAAATTTTGCATTTAATTGGACTTTTATCAGTTTTCTGCTGGATAACGCACTAATCCAGGCCATAGCTAGCACGCATAAAACTGATATAATTTAATAGATAATATATAAGCCAGCCAAGACTTAGCATGAATTCACAAAACTCTAACAACTCTGCACCACGCATCGACAAGTGGTTGTGGGCAGCACGATTTTATAAAACCCGCGGCTTAGCTCGAGATATGGTTATGGGCGGAAAAGTGCACTACAACCAGCAGCGTTGTAAGCCAAGTAGAAATGTAGAAGTGGGGGCTACTATTAGTTTGTGGCAAGGCCAACAACAAATAGAAGTGGTTGTGCAGCAGCTAAGTGATAAACGAGGCCCTGCACCTCAAGCACAACTACTATACCAAGAGACAGAACAAAGCCTTAAAAAGCGCGAGCAATATGCAATGCAACGCAAGCTCATGGCTCAAAATGCCAGCCCAGAACGCCGACCCGATAAAAAGCAACGTCGGCAAATTATTCAGTTTAAACAACAATAGTCAGGCCTAAACATGAAGCAAGACATTCTAAATCGTTACTTATTCGAAGATTACAATCTACGGGGCGAGCTGGTGCAATTGCAGCAAAGCTACCAAGAAATCATCGATCAACAAAATTACCCTGCGCCTGTACAAACCTTACTGGGCGAAATGCTAGCAGCAACCTGTTTGCTCACTGCAACTTTAAAATTTGAAGGCGACATTACTGTGCAGCTGCAAGGTAATGGCCCACTAAGTGTGGTGGCGGTAAGTGGTACCGACCAACAACAGATGCGCGGCATTGCGCGTTACGAAGGCGCTATCGATCCAAATATCGACTTTGCTGAACTGGTGGGTCAAGGTCACATAGTCATAACTATTACACCTACTCAAGGCGAGCGCTACCAAGGCATAGTAGAGATCAATCCACAAGGCGTTGCTGCCAGCATCGAAGCCTACTTCCAGCAATCTGAGCAACTAAATACCAAACTATGGTTATTCACAGGCATGTTTGAAGGTCGCCCCCACGCCAGCGGCTTATTCTTACAAGCATTACCTGCCAGTAAAGATGAGGACGCGGAACATTTTGAGTTGATCTCCACCTTAAGTGAAACAACCACCGCTCAAGAGAGTTTTGAGTTAGACGCAGAACAACTGCTATTCCGTTTGTATCATGAACATAAAGTGCGTGTTTACGAGCCGCAAGAAGTTTGCTTTAAATGCACTTGCTCAAAAGAACGTTGTGAAACCGCCTTAGCCAATATTGACCACAAAGAATTGCTCGAAATTTGCCACGAGAGAGGTCATATTTCGATGCATTGTGACTACTGTGGACACGACTATAAATTTAACGAAGCCGACGTTGAAAACATTTTCACGCGTAATATATCGACAAACCCTGCCAAAATTCATTAAACTGACCTCAGGAAATGCGGTGCGAATCGCATTTCCTAGATAGACCCCTAATAACCATAAAAAAAGTGCTGGTAATTTGACACCCCTCTCTTTTTGGTACCACTAAAGGGATAGAATTAGAGCCAACACCAAATAAAAAAACAATATAAATCTTACCTCTCTACCTACAGGAGACTGCTATGCTTGACGTTGCAGAAAAAGATCAGGTTATCGACCTGGCTCAATACGGCATCAAAGATGTGTCGGACGTGGTGTACAACCCCTCATACGAAGAACTATTCAAGGAAGAAACTCGACCAGAGCTCACGGGCTACGAACGCGGCATTGTTACCAAAACCGGTGCTGTTGCAGTAGATACTGGGATCTTCACCGGGCGTTCGCCAAAAGATAAATACATCGTTCTTGACGATACCACCCGCGACAGCATGTGGTGGACCTCTGAACAAGCTAAAAACGATAACAAGCCAATAGACCCCGCGGTTTGGACCGACCTTAAGAAAACCGTGACCGACCAACTATCTGGCAAACGTTTATTTGTGGTAGACACCTACTGTGGTGCCAACCCTGATACCCGTTTAAAAGTACGCTTCATTGTTGAAGTGGCATGGCAGGCTCACTTTGTGACCAATATGTTCATTCGCCCAAGTGCTGCGGAGCTGGAAGACTACGAGCCAGACTTTGTAGTAATGAACGGTTCTAAAACCACCAACAAAAAGTGGAAAGAGCACGGCCTAAATTCTGAAAACTTCACTGTATTTAACATGACAGAAAAAATGCAGGTGATTGGCGGAACATGGTACGGCGGCGAAATGAAGAAAGGCATGTTCGCCATGATGAACTACTACCTACCACTTAATGGTATGGCGTCGATGCACTGTTCTGCCAATGTTGGCGAAGAGGGCGACACCGCTATTTTCTTCGGTTTGTCTGGTACCGGCAAAACCACCCTATCTACTGATCCTAAACGCCAATTGATTGGTGATGACGAACACGGTTGGGATGATGAAGGTGTATTTAACTTTGAGGGTGGCTGCTACGCTAAAACCATTAAGTTAAGTAAAGAAGCCGAGCCCGATATCTACAACGCCATCAAACGAGATGCTTTGTTAGAGAACGTGACGGTGCGTAACGATGGTAGCGTAAACTACGATGACGGTTCTAAAACCGAAAATACGCGGGTTTCTTACCCCATTCATCATATCGAAAATATCGTTAAGCCAGTGTCTAAAGCAGGCCATGCTAAGAAAGTTATTTTCTTAACCGCCGATGCTTTTGGTGTATTACCGCCAGTAGCGAAACTTACTCCAGAGCAAACTAAGTACCACTTCTTATCTGGCTTTACTGCCAAATTAGCGGGTACAGAGCGCGGCATCACTGAGCCAACACCTACCTTCTCGGCATGTTTTGGCGCAGCCTTCCTTACATTACACCCAACTAAGTACGCCGAAGTATTAGTTAAACGTATGGAAGCCGCTGGTGCAGAAGCTTACTTAGTAAACACCGGATGGAATGGCACAGGCAAGCGTATTTCAATTCAAGATACTCGTGCAATTATCGACGCTATTTTAGATGGCTCGATTGAAAAGCAAGAAACCAAGCAATTGCCAATCTTTAATTTAGAAGTACCTACAGCCCTTCCTGGTGCAGATAGCGAGATCCTCGATCCTCGTGATACTTACCAAGATCCATTGCAGTGGGAAAGCAAAGCAGAAGATTTAGCCCAGCGCTTTATCAAAAACTTTGCTAAGTACACCGACAATGCCGAAGGTCAAGCACTAGTAGCAGCTGGACCACAACTGGACTAGTTAAACACTAAGCACGAAAAAACCAGCCCGCGGGCTGGTTTTTTTATATCCGAATCTTGGTTTAACGACCCGATTTAAACTTGGTCCACAAACGGGTACGAGTGCGCTCAACTTTTGGTGGAATACTCACAAAACCAAACAAGTGCTCAGAGGCTTCTTCGGTCGGGTAAATACCTTCATGGCCAGCAATTTCTGGGTCAATTAAAGCAGTCGCTTTAATATTTGGGTTGGCATACCAAACGTAATCGGTCACCTTGGCAATCACTTCTGGGCGTAATACATAGTTAATAAAGGCATGCGCATTTTCTGGGTGCTTAGCATCTTTAGGAATGGCAAACATGTCAAACCACACACCAGCGCCTTCTTTAGGAATGATGTATTCAAGCTCTACACCATTATTTGCTTCGGCAGCTCGGTCACCAGCCATTAGTACATCGCCAGACCAACCAATCGCTACACAAATGTCGCCACTGGCTAAATCGTTAATGTACTGCGAAGAATGGAAGTATCGAATGCTCGGGCGCAGTTGCTCCATTAAGCTTTCAATCTCACCTTTGTAATCAGCCGATTTACTGCTGTTTGGCTCTTTGCCCATGTAGTTGAGCATAGACGCCACTACTTCACTTGGCGCATCTAAATAAGCAATACCACACTGGCTTAACTTAGCGGCAATTTCAGGGTCAAACACTAAAGACCAAGAATCTAGCTCTGCATCTTCGCCTAAAATTTCTTTCACCTTATTCACGTTGTAACCAATGCCGGTGGTACCCCACATATAAGGAATACCATATAGGTTACCCGGATCGTAAGCTTCTAAGGTAGCGAGCAATTTAGGATCAAGGTTGTCCCAATTGCTTAGCAGGCTGCGATCTAGCTTTTGATAAACCCCTGCCGTAATTTGACGAGCATAAAAATCGTGCGACGGTGAAACAATATCAAAGCCAGTACTACCAGATAGTAACTTAGCTTCTAATACTTCATTGGAATCAAATACGTCATACACAACTTTAATACCGGTTTCTTTTTCAAACTCGGCAATGGTGTCTTCGGCAATATAATCAGTCCAATTATAAACATTTAGTACTTTCTCTTCTTGAGCAATTACTCCGCCAGCATTAATAGCCAACAGGCTTACCAGCAACATGTTTAGTTTATTCACTCATGCAATCCTCGTGGTGGTGTGATAGCAAATCACGCAATAGTTAATTTAGTGTAGTAAAGCTTTCACCTCAGGCAAAACCACTTAGATTTAGCCCGCAATGAAATCTCGCGAGATAGTAACGGTAAATTTATCTAAACCCAAGTGCTGGCTGGCTAACAATTATCCAAAAAAGCGCTTTGAAAAGGCTTTACACACCGCTAAAATTAACGATTAACTAAATTTTTGAGTTAACTGCGTGCATACAGGACTAAGTCGCGCTTAACACATATAGGAAGGAAGACTTTCAAAACAATGATTAGCGACCAACAAATAGAGACTATTCGTCTGCAACTCGTCGAGCAATTGAACGAAACTGAACAACGTCTTGAGCAAGACAGTCAGTTATTTAAAGACAAAGAAGATTCTGGTGATGACGTAGATCGCGCCAACCAGGAAGAGTCTCAACAACTTCAGTTGAACCGTCGCCAACACGACCTTGCCCACGTTAAAAGCATTAAAGACGCATTACGTAGGATTGAAGAACAAGACTACGGATTTTGTGAAGGCTGCGGCGAAGACATTAGTGTTGCCCGTTTAAATGCCCGTCCAGAGTCTCGCTACTGCATCGATTGCCAAGATTATCGCGAACGAAAGAACAGCCAATACGCTTAATTGAGCCATTTAGCTAAATAATCTTAGTATTCCTCATTAAGATCATATTCACTGACTCTGCTCGCTGTTATAATTCTGTTCCGATTTCACATCGGATTAGGATCTGCGAGCATGAACAACCCGCTTTATCAGAAGCATATTATCTCCATCCCTGATTTATCCCGTCAGGAACTCGAATTAATCGTCGACACCGCCCAAAGTATTAAGCAACAACCCCGTCCCGAATTACTAAAAAACAAAGTTGTTGCTAGCTGTTTTTTTGAAGCCTCAACCCGTACTCGCTTGTCATTTGAGACCGCCGTTCAGCGCTTAGGTGGCAGTGTGATTGGTTTTGCCGATGGCGGAAATACCTCACTGGGTAAAAAAGGCGAAACCTTAGTGGATTCGGTAAAAGTGATTTCTTCGTACAGTGACGCGTTTTTTATGCGCCATCCACAAGAAGGCGCAGCGCGTTTAGCTAGCGAATTCTCTAGCGTACCGGTTGTGAATGGCGGAGACGGCTCAAACCAGCATCCTACTCAAACCTTGCTCGACTTATTTACCATTTACGAAACCCAAGGCTCACTTGAGGGCTTAAAAGTCGCATTTGTTGGTGACTTAAAATATGGGCGCACGGTGCACTCTCTCACTCAAGCCCTGTCACTATTTGGTTGCGAGTTCTACTTTATTGCGCCTAAAGCACTGGCAATGCCTGATTACATTATCGAAGAGCTGAATGAACGTGAAATCACCTACAGCCTGCACGACAGTATTGAAGAAGTAGTCAACGAGCTGGATATTCTTTACATGACACGGGTGCAAAAAGAGCGCTTCGACGAAACCGAATACCAGCACATGAAATCGAGCTTCATTTTACGCGCTAACATGCTTGAGCAAGTAAAAGACAATCTGAAAATTTTGCACCCATTACCACGGGTAGACGAAATTACTACCGATGTAGATACCACACCTTATGCCTATTACTTCGAACAAGCAGAAAACGGTGTCTACGCTCGCCAAGCCTTACTCGCATTAATTATGACCAATGAATTTGGAGCGCAATAATGAAGAAGAAGCTGCAAGTAGAAGCCATTGCGCATGGCACCGTAATTGACCACGTTCCTGCTGGGCAAGGCATTAAAATTCTTAAGTTCTTTCAACTCTCGGCTGCGCAAGAGCGAATCACAGTAGGCCTTAACTTACCCAGTGGCGAGCAACAGCAAAAAGACTTGATTAAAGTTGAGAACACGGTGTTTGACGAGAACCAAGCTAACCAATTAGCTTTATTTGCGCCCAATGCCACCATTAATGTGATTGAAGATTTTGAGGTAGTACGTAAGTTTCATGTGTCTACCCCAGAACAAGTAAAAGCGGTGTTTGCCTGTCCAAATAGTAACTGCATTAGCCATAACGAACCTATCGACAGCAACTTTTATGTGCGCCACCAGCAGCAAGACATCAAGCTAAAGTGCCACTACTGCGAAAAAACCTTTGATCGCGGTTTATTCTCAGAACTTGACTAAACCCTGCTATTCAACAAAAACAGAGCGCTAGCCGCTCTGTTTTTTTCTCCGCTTTTAAATCGACTATAAAAACTTCCAGCTAAGCAGGATTATTCTATAGTTAAAGCAGCTAAACTTTTTAATAACAATCCAGTCATTTACAGCTGATAAAACCAAGCAATCACTTCCAAGTGATACCGAGCTTGGTTGCTAGCTAAGTACGCAAACTTGCTGAGCAGAAAGCATTAGGCGAAGTAATAAGTTCAACAAAATTGTGCTTACAAAATGGCTAGCTTAAGTTAAGGTAAAGCTATAAATGTATTGATCTATTTAAGTTTTCTTAACGTAAACAGTGTAATTCAAGCCAATGATTTAACTCAGATTACCTGATACAAGGATGTGACTAATGTTTAAACGAGTAAGTTCGCTACTCTGTTGCGGTATGCTATTTAGTTTCACTGCCGACGCCCGCCCTTTAGCAGAAGCGCCGGGCTGGTCTGCCACTATTAACTTGAACGTGGGTTATGTAAGCGGCCAGAATCAGTTTTCTACTGATGACGATAACCAAATTACCGACGATCTAAATAACAATGGCAAAAGCTCTAGTTCTGCGATTGTTTACCCACTCTTGCGGGTAGACTACACAACTCGAGACTTAAAGAATCAGTTCTTCTTAGGTAACAGCCGCGAAAACTTAGGTCGAGCACAGTTTCAATACGAACTGGGTTATACCCGCGCAATTAGTGACCGCAGCAAAATAACCGCGGCATACTTCCCTGAGCTCCCTTTACTTAACGACACATGGGCAGATCCATACTTTGTTGGCAGTGCCCGGCAAAAGACCGATGAGAATTATCAAGGTGCCCGCTTACGGTTTGAATCCATTGCCGACAGCCCGCTAACTCTGGAATATGTTTACGCCAATCGTACCGTAGACAATGAGCAAAGCGGTGTGGCGCTGTTTGGCGCAAACTCTAGCGAGGCCAAGGCATTAGACAGAAATGCCAACTTGCATCGATTAATTGCCGAAACCTTTGTGCCTTTATCCCGTAAATGGTTCTTAGCGCCTGCCGTAGCTTATACCACCGCTAAAGCCGACGGCAGTGCCAACGACTTCGACCAATATACTTTACGTTTAACCAGCATTTACCGCTCGGGTCCGCACGTGTTCACACTGAATACGGAATATGGTCAAACCAAATACTCAGGTAGCAACCCCGTGTTTGATATGCAAACTCAAAAAGACGACAAGATATCGCTATTTGGCATTTATGTATTTAACGAGCCCTTTGGCTGGAAAAATACCATGTTTAACGTTTTGGGTGGCTACAACAATACTGATTCCAACATTACCTTTTACGACAGTAAGGGTGGCATTGCAGCCCTTGGCTTTGGTTACACATTTAAATAACCTGAGCTCGGGATATGTAATGCACAAAAAGGCAGCCTTGGCTGCCTTAATTTTTTCAATCAACTCATGGACACTCGGTCAATCTTGGCTCAAGTCTAGCTCTGCAAAGTAAATAGCAGTTTTCTCTTCGTGGCTAGAGTAGTAACTGCAATACACTTTATTGCCTCGCTGCACCAAACCTGGGTAACTGGTATCACCGTCTGATGGCAGAACTTGAAACTCTTTTAGCTGAGCCTTATCTGCATCTAACCAACACAAGCTGGTGCGCACCGGTTGATATAAACGCACAGCACAAAGCAAACGGCCATCATCAAGTTTGATCATTGCTGGGCCACCAATTTGCTGTTGTAAATCTTGCCATTGCCAATCTAGATAAGGTGGCTTGGCATAACCCAGCTGCCCAGTACCGGTATCTTTATCACGACGTAATAAACACAATGCAGAGCCATCATCCATTAAACACAAATCATGCTCATTGGGGTAAGCCAAACCATTTTGTTGCAAGCTAAATAAAGGATCCAAGTGCAGCTGATAGTTACCCTGCGGGTCCATTCGATAAAGATTTACTTTATCTAAGCTGTAGTTGTAAGCCACAGCGTAAGCGCTATCGGCTAAATAACGGCTGCGCCATAACCACATGCCAGCATCACCTTGAGCACTTAAATCGCTCCAGTTTTCACCATCGTCCAACCATGCTATATAGCTTTGTAAATCAAACTTCTCGCTGCTGCGATTTACCCCTGCGCAGGTTAGTAGCAGCCGCCCGTCCGGGCTTTCAACTAACTTGGGGTCACGTAAATCAATACCTGGTAGGTGAATTAACGCTGCCGACTCAAAGCGAATTTCATCTACAGCGCGACGTAAAATACGAATATCGCCCTCATCACTAACATGGCCCTCAGCTTCGCGAAAACACAACCACAGTGCACTTTTATACTCGCACAAGTCTGTGAACGCGTTATGCTCTCCGTCATCCCATACCCGCTCAACTGAGCATAACTTCATAAACCCTTTCTCCTTTACAACCTTCGGCGCCAGCATAAACAAATGATTTAGCTAGCAAACTAGCCTACACAGCCCACTGAGTAAAAGCTTAGCAACTTAGTACCCTTATCGACTATTATCAATTAAGCTGAATAAGAGATTCTCTTAATCGCAAAAATATCCCAAGGAGGGACCATGTTTTTGGATTTTTTCGCTTTAGGACTACTGTTCTTTGTAGGCTTAACCTTGTTCTACGGCATCATTGCCATTCACGATATTCCTTACGAAATATCAAAACATCGCAATCACCCTCACCAAGATGCCATCCATGTGGCCGGATGGATAAGTTTATTCACCCTCCATGCTATTTGGCCCTTTTTATGGATATGGGCCACCTTGTATCGGGAAGATCGAGGTTGGGGTTTTAAGCAGTTGCAACAGCAAGAACAAGAGCTCGAACAAAAAGAGCAACAACTGGAAGATCAGAACGAAGAGTTAAGTGCAGAAATTACTAAGCTGAAACGCCAAGTAGCGATCATTAGCAAACATGTGCAGCAGCTCGAGCAACAACAGGGGAATCAATAATGGATTTATTGCTTATTCTCACTTACGCCGGGATCTGCATCGCGGTATTCAAAATTTTTAATATTCCACTAACTAAATGGACCGTACCCACGGCAGTGCTAGGTGGCATAGTAATCATTGGGGTATTAATGATCCTCATGAACTACAACCACCCCTTTACTGCTAATGCTCGGCAGGTGTATACCTCTGTGCCCATCATGCCCTTGGTGCGCGGAAAAGTCATAGAGGTTCCAGTTAGACCCAATCAGTTGATAAAAGCTGGTGATGTATTATTTAAACTCGATCCCGAGCCGTTTGAAGCGGTGGTAGAGCAGCGCGAAGCAGAAGTAGCGGCAGCTCAGCAACAAGTACCACAGTTGCTAGCCCAATTGGCCAGCGCCCAGGCCACCACCAATGCAGCGAAAGCTGAGCGAGACCGCACTCAAAAAGCTTATCAACGTTATGCCGAAGGGCGGGAAAAAGGCGGGAAAAATAGCCCCTTTACTGAGCTAGAAGTAGAAAACCGCCAACAAGCTTATTTAGCAGCAGAAGCCCAGCTGCAAGTTGCTCAGGCTAACCAAACCAATGCTCAACTGGCTTACGACTCTCAAATAAACGGAGTAAATACCAACGTTGCTCGTTTACAAAGCCAGTTAGATAAAGCCTTATTCGACCTTGAGCAAACCGTGGTGCACGCACCTACCGATGGCTATGTCACTCAGTTAGGCCTACGTAAAGGAATGGTGGCGGTGCCTATGCCTTTGCGACCAGTAATGACCTTCATACCTAAAGAAGAAAGCATTTTTGTTGGTGCCTTTTGGGAAAATTCCATCAAGCGTTTAAAAGAAGGCGACGAAGCGGAGTTTATTGTAACGGCCCAACCAGGCATTGTATTTAAAGGCACGGTCGTTCAGGTAATGCCAACCATTGCCGAAGGTGAATTCCAAGCGAACGGCAACCTACGTGGTGCAGAAGCTTTCTTTGTACATAGCCGCAGTTTGGTGATTATTGACCCAGAACCGCGCTTTGATGAGTTTGATTTCCCTATGGGCATCAGTGGTCAAGTCGCCATTTACACCGAGCACTTCCATCATGTATCGATGATTAGAAAAGTATTGTTACGCATGCAAGGTTGGGTGAACTACATCTTCCCCTTCCACTAACATCGATAATCTTTACCACTAAAAAGGCCAGCAAGTTGCTGGCCTTTTTTATTATAGCTCTAACTGCTTAACCCGCTGTTTTAAATCGGCCAGTTCTTGACGCAATGCATCAATTTGTTGCTGTAATTCAGCATTTTGCTGAGTGGCCACAGGAGCGCTAGCCTCTACATGACTTGCTGCTGGCAAAGCCGGCTCACCTGAAAATAAATGAGCATAACGAGACTCTCGCTTACCCGGTTCTCGTTCAAGCTTAAGCACCAGCTTACCAGCATCATGCTCGGCTAACTCAAGCAAGCTTTGCTCTACTTCTTGCACACTGGCAAAGTTGGCTAGACGCTGGCTACGAGTACGCAGCTCACCAGGAGTTTGCGGCCCACGCAAAAACAGCAAACAGATAATGGCTCGTTGTCCCTCAGTTAACTGCAAACCACCAAATTGGCTATTACAGAAACGGTGTTGGTAACGTACCACTCGGCCTGCCATTGGTGCCTCGGTAACAATGCGTAAATCTTGCAGTTGCACCAATACATCTTGAACTTCTGCTTCACTCAATGCCATAACCGGTTCACGATTACTCTTTTGATTACACGCTAAAGTGAGAGCGTTAAGTGATAGAGGGTATTGATCTGGGGTAGTTGTTTCTTTTTCTAGCAGCGCGCCAATAACACGGGTTTGCTCTAAGCTTAAATTCTGTTCCACTCTTCACCTCTTTAAAACAACAACGAAACGTAAGTTTTCTCATTTATCGTTTAAGAATACGTTAATCTCACAACAGAAGCAGCTGCTTGTCACACGTTTCTGAAAGCTCCGCAATTCAATATTCTGAGCCCTCACTTTGTCGACTAAATCTTATGCAATAAACACTCTTATTTGATCTTTTTTTGATGTAGATTAGTTCTACTGGTCTGATAACTCGTTAAGGTGGGCGTCCACTCAAACGGGTCATAACAGCGCAATACCCATGAGTAGCAATTAACTAGGCATAGCTGGACGCAACATAGTATGGAATCATTTCGTTGGACATCAGATTTTGAAACAGGGATCTCTGTTGTTGACGAGCAGCATCGCCACTTAATTGATCTCATTAATCAAATTGGTGAACAGCTCACCGACAGCCATCCCCTGCAACACGCCGCGATCGAGTCGCTTAGCCAAGAGCTAAATAATTACGTTAAAGAACACTTTCGTGAAGAAGAATTGCTTATGGCCAAACACAAAGTAGATCCGCGCCATTGCCAAGCTCACGTAAAGGCTCACAAAGAATTTGTAGGCGAAGTGGCGAAGCTAAGCCAATTCAACAACGACAATAAACAAAGCAAAATTAAGCATCTGCTCGATTATCTCATTCAATGGTTGGCTTATCATATTCTGGGCATCGACCAAGTGCTCACCAAACAGCTGCATTTCATAGAAGCGGGTGACAGCCCTGCTTCTGCCTATAGCAAAATTGAGCAACCCAACGATCTTGCCACCGAGCCTCTAATAACCGCCTTGCGTGGTTTATTTCACCAAGTTAGCGTGCGTAACAACGAGCTGCTCGAACTCAATCAAAATCTTGAGCAAAAAGTACAAGAACGCACTCTAGCGCTGCAAAAAACCAATCAGCATTTACAATCTTTAGCACATACCGATGTGCTCACCGGCTTACCTAACCGCCGCCATGCAATGATTCAACTTATGGAGCTTTGGAAGCAATCGCTTCAAAGCAACAGTCCTTTAGCTTGCATGATGATAGATGCCGATCACTTTAAACAAATTAATGACCGAAATGGTCATGATGCTGGCGATGCGGTGTTAATGCTACTGGCACGCGCATTACGCGAATCGGTGCGTAACGACGATGTAGTAGCCCGTTTAGGCGGCGATGAGTTTTTATTAATTTGCCCCAATACTAGTTCAGAAGGTGCATTAAACCTTGGGCATAGCATTCGTGAACGTATTGCTAATATGCAACTCAACCACCAGCGCTATAGCGTTACGGTAAGTGTAGGTATTGCAAGTCGTAGCAAAGACATGCAGCACCACGAAGCGATTATGAAAGCAGCCGATAAAGCGGTTTATAAAGCCAAGGCTGAGGGTAAAAACTGCGTACGCAGCTATGAAGATGTATCCAAGCAACAAGCCTGCTAAGCACTGAGGGCTGTTTAACTTTCGCGGTTAAATGTTGTTCGCATAGAAATCAGCTCGAAGGATACATAGCCCCTAACCTTTTCTAACAAGACAGAAAAATCCACTCAGGTTACACTCATTATTCTAAGCCCCTTGGATTAGCGCTTGTTATAGGAAATCTGCCCATGACCATAGATATTAGCTGGCCAGCACTTGCCGCCTTTTCGCTAATACTGTTGATTCCGATTGGGCTTAATTGGCGCTTTAAACTTAGCCTAGGTAAAGACATAACCAGCAGTTTAGTGCGAATGGTGCTGCAGCTTGTATTGCTCGGCTTGTATCTGCAGTTTTTGTTTGATTTAAACAGCTTGTGGGTCAACCTGCTTTGGTTGGTCGTTATGCTTGTGGTGGGCGCTAGCGCCATTCTTGGCAAAGCCAAATTACCTAAAAGAAACTTGTTTATACCAGTCTTGTTGGGGCTGGTGCTGGGTTTAAGTCCTTTACTGATACTGCTGCTATTCGCCTTACTAAAGCCGAGCCCTAGCTATAGCGCTCAGTACCTCATCCCGTTGGCAGGCATGCTTTTAGGCAACAGCCTTAGTGGAAACATTGTGGCTTTACAGCGCCTATTTAACGCACTGGATGAAAAAACCACCGAATACCACGCTTATTTAGCACTTGGCGCAAATCGACTACAAGCAACTCAAGGCTTTGTGCAAAGTGCTATGCAGCAAGCTTTTGCACCTGTTTTAGCGTCTATGAGCACCGTGGGTTTAGTCACACTCCCCGGCATGATGACCGGTCAAATACTCGCGGGCAGTGACCCAATGGTAGCGGTGAAGTATCAACTGGTGATTCTGATTGCGATTTTTGTCATGCTAAGTGTCTCAATTTCGACCACGCTTAGTATTAGCATTCGAGTCGCCATTAGCCCAACCGGGCTGGTTAGAATCACTAAAAATTAGTTTTTAAAACTGCTTATCACGGTCTACTCAAACGGACTAAAAAACAAAAATACTTGTTCAGTTTTCGGTTGTTGAGTATTTCTACTCAATGTACCTTTTAGCTTTAGATTCAGAGACAACAGCTATGACATTCAATGACTTACACCATCAACAGTCACCACTATTACTCTGCAATGTTTGGGATGTTGCGAGTGCGAATATAGCCCAAAAGCTTGGTTTTACTGCAATAGGAACATCAAGCGCGGCAATTGCTGCTGCCCGAGGTTTAGATGACGGCGAACAGCTTTCGTTTGACGATCTAATCCAAGTTGTTGCGCAAATAAAGCAACACTGCAGCTTGCCCTTAAGTGTCGATATAGAAGCAGGTTACAGCCAAAACCCTCAAACTATTGTCGACCACATACTGTCGCTCAATAAACTCGGTGTAGTTGGAATAAACATTGAAGACAGCGTGGTAAAACAGCAGCGAGAATTACGACCTGCGAACGACTTTGCCGCCACGCTTTCCTTTATAAAAAACCAGGTAACGCAGAGAGAGATAGAGATCTTCATCAATGCCAGAAGTGATGTTTTCCTTGTTGGCTGCAAAGATGCCGTAAGTCTAGCCAAGCAACGTATGCAACTTTACATCGACGCCGGCGCGGATGGGATTTTTTTACCCGGCATAGAGCAGCTGGAGCATATTAAAGAACTAAGTAAACACTGCAGCGTACCGCTAAATGTAATGTGCATGCCGCATTTAGCTAACTTTGCTCAACTGCAGGCTGCTGGGGTTAAACGCATCAGTATGGGTAACTTTGTATTTAACAACATGCAGCAACATCTAGAAAGTCAGCTGGCCAGCATTAAGCAAAGCCAATCTTTTGCAACGCTGTTTTAAAGCTTGGAATTAACAGCTCCAACCACTGCCGGAGCTTTTAGACCTTCTATTTAGCCAAACGTTTTGCGGTTTCGGCAACCCCAGCACCTAAGGCTTTTACGCGCTGCTCCATATCTGCATCGATTAATTGCCCGTCACTATTAAATGCTTGATAAGAAGAACCAACAGCCACTTGGTTTGGGCTAACCATTACCCCTAAGTTGAACAAAATATCACGGGTATGTGCCAAGCCACGAATCCCCCCTAAACCGCCCGGGGAAGTCGCCATTATACCTGCCACTTTTCCTTGGAAGGCTGAGCCAATATCGGCATCTTTGGAAGGGCGAGATAACCAATCTAAAGCATTTTTTAGTACGCCAGAAATAGAGCCATTATACTCAGGGCTGGCTATCAACATGCCGTCGGCCTGCGCAAAAAGGTGTTTTAAATCGTTAACAGAAGCAGGTGTGCCCTCGGCTTCTAAATCTTCTGAGTAAAGTGGGATGGCAAAATCAGCTAAGTCTACATAGCGAACTTCAGCGCCCGCTTCCTCGGCACCTTTGGCCGCAATTTTTACCAAGTTTTTATTGAACGATTGAGCGCGTAAGCTGCCTGCAATAGCAATTAATTTAGTCATGTTGTGCTCCTAGGCCTAGCCTGAAAATGGTATTTGTTTTCGATTTGAGAGCATTCTTACATAAGCAAATTTGAAGAAAAACAACACCTGTGCAACACTTCTGTGCATGAATGCACATAAGAATGATTGGAACGATATCCATATAGCTTATAAGGTTGCGACTTTAGGCACGCTTACCGCTGCCGCAGAAGCACTGGATGTACACCACAGCACGGTATTACGGCGAATAAATGCCTTGGAAGAACGCCTAGGCACCCGCTTGTTTCATCGCCATGCCCGCGGCTACCAAGTCACCGAAGCAGGTTTGTTACTTACCCAAACCGCCGAAAGCACCCAAAACGACTTTAACCGTTTATTGGGCAAACTGGCCGGCACCGACAATCAGCTTTCCGGGACCTTGGTATTAACCACGGTGAATAATATGGCCGAGCTACTATTGCCAATGCTGGCCGAGTTCCAAGCGCTTTATCCCAATATCAAATTGGAATATGCCGCCGATAGTAGAATTTTGAAACTAGAACACGGCGAAGCTCACGTAAGCATTCGCCCAGGTAAAAAACCTAAAGATCTTGACTACGTTGTGCAACACTTAGCCGATACCCCAGTAACTCTCTATGGCTCAAGTGCTTATCTTAAAAAATACGGAAAGATTAAAAGCTTAAATGAGGTGGCAGGGCATAAGTTTATTTCAACCATTGAGCCCTACTCGCAAATTAGCTTTATTAATTGGATGAATAGCGAGTTAGATCCGCAACAAATTGCTTTGCGGGTAAACGACTTTAATGCCTTTATTCCGGCCATAAAAGCGGGGTTTGGCGCAGCACCACTCAATTGTGAAACCGCCAAGGCCTACCCAGACCTGCTGCCACTTATGGCACCGCCAGAACATTGGGCCATTCCACAATGGCTTACCACACATGTAGATATGCACCGCACCAGTAAAGTACAAGCCTTCACCCAGTTTTTGAAGCAACGCTTTAATGCTCTAGCCAACTAATTGAAGTGCTTAGTCTACCTCAGGTAAATAACGGTAATGGCCGGTTATTTGATAACTAAACAGCATGTCGTTTAGTTGCGGCCCTAGGCCAATGTTATGAACAATTTTGGGAACGCCAGCTGCAGTGTATTGGTCACTCACAATGCCAATATGAGGCAGATTACCGGGGAGCATCCAAGTCACAATATCACCCGGCAAATAGCTGCTAGCGCTATCACTTACAGCTAACGATTCGCCATGGCGTGTAAAAAACACCTGTAGATTAGGCACTCTGCGATGGTCAATATTGCGGTCGGTGCGGCTTAATCCCCAGATACGTTTAGACGGATACTGCGCAAAATGCTGCTTCATGTCTTCATGTACTTGAACTTGTAGATCAATGCCAAGTGCGCGGTAGGAACGAATAAGCACATCGGTGCACACCCCAAAGTGTTCGGGCACATCACCATTAGGATAATCCAGTGCAAAGTAGGCACCATTGTAAATCACCGTGTGCTCTGTTCGTGCCAAGGCAGCATCAACCAACTGTTGTGATAAAGTGCTGCCAAGCACCGGTAATGAAACCGCGCCTACGAGCAACAACACTAACCTAAACATAATACTCCCTATCGATGACTTACCATTCACTCACTCTACGTTATCTTACTTATTTTCAGCACCATTACTAACAATTGAGTCAATGTAGAGACGCCATTCACCCTTATTTAGCTATGCAAGCTTATAGTGCATAGCTAGATCCAGCTCACTAAATAAGCAAAATTCTCTAATACTATGGAGGTAGCTCTAAACCTCAATTGATGTAGATCATTTTTTGTAGGCTACTCGCTGGTTATGTTGAAAGTGTAACAACAATAAATAGAGGTAATAAAAATGGAATTAATACAAGATCCGCGTTGTTATACCGACGTTTGTATAGACGGCCAATGGTACCACTACGACCATTGCGGCACTTCTGCTTACATGCTTAAAGGTGGAGCGTCTTCAGGCATAGAATTGCAAAGCATTCCCACCACCGAAAACGAATTAATCGAATTACTGTCTAGATAAGAGCTGTTAACTTGCACCTGTTCGAGCTGAACGGGTGGCTAGTTTTGCCAAAGCATACACCAAACATTGATTGGCTAGACAGCTAAGTGCAAGGCCTCCATTTCTGCTTGTGCCTTTCCCCTATAACAAAGACTAGCAAAGAAAAACGGCTACCCGAAGATAGCCGTTGTTGTTGCTGCAGTATCGGCTGCAGTGTTAACCAGATTTATCCCTTCACTGGTAAGCCATCACCACGTGCAGCCAAACGAGGCTGAACGAATACTGCAGTGGTCATAGCAGGTACTTCAAAAGTGCCGTCAGCAAACTCAGCGTCTTTAACCACTAAGTCAGTTGAACGTTGCTGTACAGGGTGTAACTCAAAACCCTGTGCATTGTTAATGCTAACTTGCTGGGTTTCTGCTGTTGCGTTTACCATCACCACAATCGCATCATAGTTACTGTCTAGGTCAGCGCCTGAATGAATACCATTGTCGATTGATTGCACAATCACACCCGGTATTTGGTCTACCCCGGTATTGTGGAAGTCGATACGCGCCATAATGTCTTGCTTAGCATTCATGCGGAATAGCGTTGAGCTGGTGCGCATTTCCATCAAATCAAAGAAGCGTAGTTTGGCATCTTCAATATGTTGCGGCTCGGCTTGAGTTTCAGGGTTAGCAATGATTTTCTTAATCACATCATAGTTTGCACCATCGATGTGTTTCATCGGCAAGCCCTTGTTCCAGTTGTTATCTTGGGCGGTGAAATCAACACGGTTGTACCAATCACCCGAGTCGTAGCTATCACGCTCCATTGACTTAGAACGCAGCAACTCTGAGCCCATGTGAATGAATGGAATACCTTGGCCTGTCATCACAGTAGACAAGGCAACGGTTTGCATACGCGCACGTTGCTCTGGGGTTAACTCTTCAGCCAATTTGTACTGATTAATGTCCCACAGAGTTTGGTTATCGTGCTTAGATACGTAAGAAATATTCTCTTGGGCACTTTCGGTGTAGCCTGCTGGTTGCTCATCACCACCATAAAGCAATTCACTGCCCTTGATGCGATCGCCATTACGGTCAACAAATTGGAAATCGGCCAAGTTACCCGCCATACCTACACGGATAAGGTCGGCGTTGTACATCCAAGTTTCGTTGTAAGTGCTGTCAGGCATATCGGCATTGAGTTCATTGGCTAAAACCGCATTGGCAAAACCTTGCTGCTTACGTAGCTGATCACCATCATCAAATGGGCTACCGCCACGAATACCATCACGTAAACGGTCAGAGAAGGTACCTATCCCAGTGCCCGCCATGTTTAGCTGGTTTGCTTGAACAAAACGAGCGTCATCTTGCACTTCACCAAAGGTCCAGCCTTCGCCGTAAAAGTAATTATCTGGCGATACTTTTTGCACTTCTTCTAGCGCTTCGATCATTAAGTCTTTTGGTTGGTGACCCATTAAGTCAAAACGGAAACCATCAATTTGGTAATCACGCGCCCACACAATTAACGAGTCAACCATCAGTTTACCCACCATTTTGTGTTCGGTAGCGGTGTTGTCACAACAGGTTGAGTTTTCCACTACACCGGTATCAATAGTTAAGCGTTGGTAGTATCCCGGTACAATTTTATCCAATACCGACTTATCGTTGCTAGGGCCAGAACCATGGGTATGGTTATACACCACGTCCATAATCACTCGCATATCTTGCTGATGTAAATGCTTCACCATTTGGCGGAATTCTAGAATACGCTGTTTGCCATGTGCATCAGTAGCATAGCTGCCTTCTGGCACATTAAAGTGGAACGGGTCGTAACCCCAGTTAAAGCTATCGTACTGGCGTAAATCGTTCACTAAAGCCTGCACTTTTTCAGTGGCAGGATTTTCATCAACATAAGCTTGCAGCACATCTTCAATCACCGCCGACTTATCGGTACCGTCTTCACACACGCCAGCATTGGCATTTAGCTCACACAGCTCACCAATGGTGCCATCAATGTCTACGCGATTTACCTCATCAACCGTAGCAATATCAAACACTGGTAACAGGTGTACATTGTTTAAGCCGCGATCGCGTAACTGCATTAAATGCTTATAGCTGGCGCGTTCTTCATCGGTAAAGGCTAAGTACTTACCGGTATATTCTGGGTTACCATCTTCATCGGCAAAACTAAAATCTCGTACCTGTGTTTCGTACAATACGTAATCGGTCGGTGAGTCAATGGTTGGTGGAACAATGCTGTCCCAACCACTTGGGAACAATTCACTGTCATTTTGTAAATCGACAACCTGCGAATGGGTGCTATTAGCCGATAAACTTAGCGAGTAAGGGTCGGTCACCATTAGCGTTTCAATACGCTGGCTATTTGGGTGGTATACCTCAACTTGGTAACGGTAAAAAACATCCACCATATTAGGCATCGCTTCGCTAGACCAAATACCTGTTGCAGGATCAAACTCCATAGCCACAAAGCCTTGATCGGCGTGTGCGCTTAAGTCTTCATCGTACAAGGCCAGATTTACATCTTTAGCCGTTGGCGCCCAAAGACGGAAAGTTGTTAAGCCGTCTTGAATCACTGCACCCAGCGGCTCATCTTTAGCATTTTCCCAATACAGGTCATCTAGCGCCCCAGGAATTTGCAACAAGGTAGCAGCGACCACTTCTTCATCTTGATTATACGCCGCAGCCACTAGCTGACCTTTTATCACCTCGGCAGCTTGTTCTGCATTTAATTCGTAAGCTTGTAAATGCGCCAGATGAGGGAATTGAGCTTTAACCTCTGCTGGCATCTCGGTAATGTTTAATTCTAGGGCTTCGCCACCCTCTATTGTTTTATCTTCGACATTTACCGAAATGCCGGCATTAGCAGAATGGTACAGTTTAAACTGACTACCATTTGCATCCCATAGAATGAGGTTATCACGCACCCAGTGTGCACTTGCGCCAACAATGCCAACTGGAGGTTGGTTTACCTCGGTGTAATCGGTATCTACATACACGTTGTCATCGCCCGCCTTTATCAAGCCATGTTTGTAGTCAGTGTAGTAGAAGCGTAGGTCACCCGTTTGGCCACCCTGCTCTAAATTACGCGGAATCATATTAATACACTCACCGGCATGATAAGCGTCAATCACCCAGTAAGCGCCGTAAGTCTCGTTAATGCCGGTGTATGCCATGCCAGCATCCCAACCACCTGTAGCGTCACCGTCACTGCCATCACCCCAACCATTACAACTGGCATCGTTCCAGCCGTGAATAGTCCAACCTTGGTAGTACTCCTCTAAAGACTGATTGCTTGTTTTAGCATCGTCTAAACGGTAATAAACGGCAATTTGACCGTCTTTTAGGTCTACAAGACCGTTTTGATCACCATTGTCATTGTTACTGCTGCTATTACAGGCAGCCAACGAAACCGCCGCCAGCACTGGCAAAGTTAACTTTGCAACTTTGGATAATTCCATTCCGAGATAACCTCATTAGTTTTATTTTTATAGTGTTTAATGCTTTGAAACTTTCATTTTTTAGCCTATACACCTAAATCAACCAAAACTGTGAGATATGCCTAGCTCAGGTTTAAGCGCTCAAATATCAACCAAGCAGTTTCTAATTTGCCAGCCTTTGTCACTATATTATTCTAAAAATTAAAAATAACTTAGATAATAAAACCATAAATAAGTGTAATTTCAGACCTTTAAGAATCTTGAGAGGTAGTTTGCAAGCACTGACTTAAAAAAGAAAAGCACCAGTAATCAAAATTAGTGCTTAAAAAGGGGCTAACTTTCCATTGAGTAAGTGCTAGCAGAAACAGCGCTAAACTAGGGTCTGTTGATCTTTGGTGTTGAAATTTTGTTCGAGATAAGCGGGCTTTAATCGCGGCGAGCACTTAGAAGCCTAGCGGGCTAAGCAAGAAGTGCTTAACAAAGAGTAAAGTTCGCTTATCCGAACCCTTCGGGCAGCATTTCTTAGCCATTTATTCAGCGTTAGCGAGTGATTATTAAGCTCACTTAACTGCATACTCACTGCCTTGCCTAAATGGCTAATAAATTGCTGCAAAATCCATCAGCAAAGATCAACAGACCCTAGACATAGTTACGCCCCAAAAACCATCAGATACGCGCCATAGTAGTGCGTTTAATTGCAGCCTTTTTCGAAACAAATTTCTCCAGCCCTACTCGCAGCAATTTTATGTGCAAACGGTACATTTCGTGCAGAACAAAAATCACCCATTTGCACAACAAAACTCAAGCCAAAAGAAGAGCATATTTGGCACAGCTTTTGGAACGCTTAACACGATGGAGTAACTAGCGTGACCACCAATATAGCGATTGTTGTCACCAATAGATGGAGTTAACACAATGAGCCAAACTAACGATTTTCCACTCTCGGCGGTTCCACAAGACGCCCGTAAAGGTTTTTGGTCTACCGCTTTTGTACTTTTAGGGTTTACTTTCTTCACTTCCACCATGTGGGCAGGTGGCACACTCGGTACCTCATTTAGTTTCACCGAGCTGCTGTGGATCATACTAATAGGTAATTTGCTATTAGGTAGCTATGCCGCTGGGCTGGCTTATATGGCGTATAAAACCGGCTTAAACTCGGTGCTGCTAGGGCGATACTGTTTTGGAGAGCATGGTAGCAAGCTGTCTGACATTATCTTAGGTTTTACCCAGATAGGTTGGTACGCCTGGGGTACCGCCACCATAGCGATTATTTTGCTTAAGCTGCTCAACTTACCCGAAAGCTACGCAACACCTTTAATGGTACTGTTTGGTTTTGGCTTTTGTATTACCGCGTTTATTGGCTACAAAGCCTTAGAAATTCTTTCCAAAATATCTGTTCCCGCCATGTTGGCATTTATCGGCCTGTCGATTTACCAAGGCAGTATTGATATAGGTGGTTTCTCTCAACTTAGCAGCATTGCGCCAAGCGATACCATGGCATTCTCTGCGGCAATTACTTTGGTATTTGGTACCTTTGTGAGCGGCGGTACCCAAGCAACCAATTGGAGTCGTTTTGCTAAGTCTGGCCGCATAGCGGTTATCACTACTTTGTTAGCTTTCTTTATTGGCAATGGCTTAATGGTATTTGTCGGCGCATTCGGCGCGATGGTTTACCAGCAAGCCGACATCGTAGACGTACTAGTAAGCCAAGGCTTTATTCTGGTTGCCATTTTGATGTTATTTGCCAACATCTGGACAACCCAAGACAACACTATTTATAACTTTGCCGCCGCCGGCTGTAACTTGATGAGAACCGACAAGCGCCGCTTAATTACTCTCGTAGGTGCGGCCATCGGCACCCTGCTAGCAGTATTTGGCATGTATAACCTGCTTATCCCATTTTTAATCCTTTTGGGCACTTTTATTCCACCTATTGGCGCCATCATCATGGCTGATTTTTGGTTCAAACATCGTGGAAACCCACCAGCATTAGAGCAAATTAAGCTACCTAGTTTCGATAAATGTGGTTTAGCCGCATACGTGGTTGGTTCGGCTGCAGCTTACTATTCCCCTTGGATAGCGCCGTTAGTTGGAATTGTTGTGTCGGCCAGTTTCTATGGTGTATTACTGCACATTAGCTCGGCTCAGCCCTTAGCCAAACAAACAGCCAGTTAAGGAGGTAGTGCTTGGCTATTCGCGCTAAAGATATTCCCCTAATCCCCGGTTTAGAGAGCATTAACTTGCTTACCGGGGAAGCTTCTCAACAAGCTATTCGCTGGCCATACTTAGCCGAGAACAAAGAGCTGGCACCTTGGTTAACCGGTGGTGAACTCGTCTTTGTTACCGGCATAAATTTGCAACGAAGTGAACAAGAATATTATCAACTTATAGATGAAGCTTTAGAAAAGTCGGCGGCAGGCATGGTTATTCTGACCCACTCAGAATTTATCGACACCATTCCCGAGAGCGTGATTAGCTACGCCAACCAACATCAATTTGCAGTACTAGAGCAGCCTTACAGCTTGCCTATGGTTAAAGTTACCGAGCTAATTTGTAAGGCCTTAATTCAAGACAACCTATCTAGCCACTCGCTACAGCATTTTATTAGTCATGTGATAAATAGCCCCAACCAACTGTCGATGTTGTCTCGACACCGCGCCAAAGAATTAGGCTTAAACTTTGATGCGGCCATTAGTATTGCCCAACTACAACCACAAGTTAGCGATGCGAGTGACTTAAATGTTTGGGTATTTCAACTTCGCCAGTGGCTAAATCACATGCGAAGCCCCTACCCGCTAATTGAAGATCATCACGGCTGGTATTTATTATTGCCCATTCAAGTTCAAGACTCTTTAGAGCAACAACGTAGCCTTTGGCAGCAACTTAATCAGTATTTAATGCAACAAAAGCTTAAATACAATTTGGGTGTGAGTGTTAGCCCACAAGGGTTAAACCAGTTGGCCAATGCTGCTTTGCAGGCTAGACAAGCAGCAGAGTTTAGCCAATTACAAAGCCATCATTCCGCCATTGTGCACTACTTAGATTTAGGGGTGAGCCGAGTATTTGCAGCCATTGAGGATCCGCAAATTTTACTGAATTTTTGCTGCGACAAACTCGGGCCCTTATTCCATTGCCAAGAACCTAGCTTAATCACCCTTAAGCATACGCTGCGCTGCTACTTTGACAATTTAGCCAGCTTAAGACAAACCGCCAAAGAGCTAAATATTCACCGAAATACGCTCAGCAATCGTCTCGCCAAGGTACAAACGCTCACTGGTTGTGACCTAGAACAAGCTCAGCAACGACTAGAATTACAAAATGCCCTGCTGATGGAACCAATAACAATCCAGCGGCAACAACATTCTGTTCAAGGATTATCATGAAAATTATTAACGCACGTTTAAGAGGGCAAACAGAGCTGTTTAGTCTATCTGTTGCCCAAGGGCTAATTACTCACATCACTCCGCAAGCCGCGGCTTTATCAGCTAACTTATCAGAATATGAAGAAGCGATAGATGCGGCAGGTAATTTATTGTCTGCTCCTTTTGTTGAGCCGCATATTCACTTAGACGCAGTGCTCACTGCCGGGCAGCCCTCTTGGAACATGAGCGGAACCTTGTTTGAAGGAATTGAGCGCTGGAGCGAACGTAAACCGCTGCTCACCCCCGAAGACATCGAGCAACGCGTGTTAAAAACCGTGCAACTGTTAGCTGAAAATGGGGTGCAGTACATTCGCACCCATGTGGATGTGACCGATCCACAACTCACCGCGCTTAAAACCATTGCCAAACTAAAATCTAAGCTGTCGTCTGCAATCAATTTACAAATTGTTGCCTTTCCCCAAGAAGGGATCTGGTCTTTTCCCAATGGCAAAACCTTAATGGAGCAAGCCATTGAAGAGGGAGCAGACGTAATAGGCGGAATTCCTCATTTTGAATTTACCCGCGAATATGGGGTAGAGTCGATGCGCTGGGTGGTGGAACTCGCCAAACAACATGATCTATTGGTAGATGTACACTGCGACGAAATAGACGACGAAGCATCGCGCTTTTTGGAGGTGCTAGCCACCGCAGCCTTAGAGCTTGATATGGGTGAGCGCGTTACCGCCAGCCACACTACCGCGATGCATTCTTACAACAACGCCTATTGTTCTAAATTATTTAGGCTACTCAAAAAATCTAAAATAAACTTTGTCTCTTGCCCTACCGAGAGCATTCACTTGCAAGGCCGCTTTGATACCTACCCTAAACGACGCGGCGTAACTCGAGTGAAAGAGCTATGCGAAGCCGGCATGAATGTCTGCTTCGCCCAAGATTCTATTCAAGACCCTTGGTATACCTTAGGCAACGGTAAACTGCTACGAGTATTAGACGCGGGTTTACACATCTGCCACATGATGGGCTATAAAGAGCTATCTAAAGCCTTAGATCTTATTACCAACAATGGCGCCAAAACCCTACAGGTAGAAGCTGAATACGGTATTGAGGTAGGCAAACCTGCAAACTTTATTTTGCTGGAAGGAGAAGACGATTTATCGGTGATTCAACGCCAAGGCGAAGTATTGTTATCGGTACGAAATGGCGAAATACTGATTCAGCGTCAACCAGCTAAGCTAATTAAACGCTGTTCCTTTTAGGCTGACTAAACAACAAGTAATCGGCTAGAAGGTGCTTAACAGCTTACAAAAAACGGACCTAGTAGGTCCGTTTTTGGATAACTATAGCTATATGTTTATTCGGCAGTAAAGTTAAACTTCTGTCCGCCAATACTGGCTTCATACATTAAACCACCTTTAGCTAAGGTAAATACTGCATAACCACTTACATAATGCGCTTTAGATTGAGTTTCGCCCGCGGCTGCTCCAGTACCAGAAGTACCCGCTTGAGCGGAAGCGCCAACGGTTAGAGCCACTGCGCTAGCTTGAGCACCAAACTCGAAGCTACCGCTAGTAAACTCGTCGTAAGCGCGTTTATCTTGAAGGAAAATGATTTGGCTAAACGCTTGCCCACCCAGCTGGAAACCAAGTGTAACTTGGCCCATATTCACGCTGCCTGTAGATGCTCCGCCTCGGTAAACTTTACCTTCGCCGTAAGCGCCACCAATGCCAATGCCACCCTTACCAATGGTAGGAAACACCGCATAGCCATAAGCATTGTTAAAAAATGGGGTAGTTCGATCAGATTTTTTAAACTGCTGAATCGTAGCTTGATAATCGTCTGCGACGGCTTGAAAGCTTAATACAAGCACACCAACGCACAGTGCCAACCATTTCTTCATAAATAAACATCCCTAGATTTGGAGTATGGTGCAAGCAGCATACACGATGTATGTGAAAATCGGTACGCTGCCTAGAAAAACTTCAATATTTAGGAAAGTTTATGCCGTGGGTTGATACAGGCGATAACAGGTTTGATATTGATAACGTTCGCCTGGCTTTAACCAACAGCTTTGGTGTGGCCAATCTGGGCGGTTGGGAGAGTCTGGCAGGAATTGGGTTTCTAAAGCAACGCCACTATGCGCTTGATACACTTCGCCATTGTGCCCCGGATTACCAGTTAAGAAGTTACCAGTATAAAGCTGGATCGCAGGTTTATTGGTATACACTTCCATTGCTAACGACGCGTCATCGGCAATAATACGAGCGACTGGCTTGCCTTCACTCACCACCTTTTCTTGCAGCAAGTAACTATGATCGTATCCGCCCACTAGCTGCTGATCGGGATCTTTCTTAAGATCTTTAGCAATCAGCTTGGCTTGCCTAAAATCAAAACCAGTTCCTTCTACAGATTTTAAGCCATCAACCGGAATACCATCTGCCGCTACTGGCAGGTAATGATCTGCTGCAATGTATAAGTGGTGCTGTAATACTGTTGAGCTAGCGGCATTCAAATTAAAATAACTATGGTCGGTAAGATTTACCGGACAGGCTTTATCTACAGTAGCTGAGTAATCCAGTACTAACTGATTATCTTCATCTAAGGTGTAATCAAGCTGCGCTTGCATGTTACCAGGAAATCCACACTCTCCATCGGCTGAGCTAATAGTAAAACGAACTTTGTTGTCTGCCAGCTGCTCACCTTGCCAATCGCGGTGGCTAAAATCGTTGGCGCCATGTAACTGATGCTCGTCTTGATTGGCACTTAAGGCATAAACCTGCCCTTGGTACTCAATGCGCGCTTGCTTGATGCGATTAGCATAGCGCCCCACCGTAGCACCTAAGTAAGCGTCTTGTTTTAGGTAATCCTCAAAGCTGTCACAACCCAGAACCACTTCACGTAACTCACCGCTACTAAGTTTTATTTTTAAACTGGCTAGAGTGGCTCCCCATGCTAGTACGGTGGCCTCACTCCCCTTAGCATTCCTAAGGGTAAACGTTTGCACTTTTTTATCTTGCTGTGCGAAAGGCATGAAAAACTCCTAAAACTAATTCAATACAATGAGAGTAACAAAAAGGTGGAAAACCTCTGCAACCCGCTAAATAAGGCGATACTAGCCTAGCTTAACGGAAGATTTTTGATGCAGTCCACAGTTCAACATAAGACGCAAAAAACGTAATAGCCTTAACAACAAAAAAGTGAAGTTCATCACCTTTCATACTAGGCGAAATGACAATGTTTTCACAACCATTATTGCTGTTTGAGTTAACTAAACAGCCAAATACATGCGCTTACCGCAAATTTTTAACAAGGTTGGGGAGTACCCAAAGTTTATCTTCATCAATCGGCGTCTTGGGATGTAAAGACGGGTTGCGTAGTTTAAACACCAAGCGATTTTCCATTAAATCTGCCAATTTATGGTAATTAAACTTTCTAAATAGTGCGTCGAAACTGCCATCATCAATGGCCAGCCTTAAGCCTTTCTCTAAACGCTCTGCTAAGGCGGTGTTTTCTGGGTTTACGAAGTAATAAATGGGTGCGGGATAACTGAGTAATATTCTTGGCTCTGCAACAAAACCTTCCCGTTGATGCTGTTTTAATTCAGCGCCTATTTCACTAATACCTCGAGGGAAATAATCAAAACGACCGCGCTCCAACATGCCAAACAAACCTTCATAGGTTTTGCCCTCAATTACTGGCAAACGATTGTATTCTAGTATCTCAATATCAGGCCAGCCCATACCTTGCCCTGCACGCATTTGAGCCAATTCACTAAGCTGTTGGATGTCTTTAAATCGACGAAGGTCTTCTCGGCGGATCATCAATACCCGCTGGCCTAATAAGCCCTTTAATAAAGGAATGCGTACAGCCAGCAGTTTCGACTCACGCTCAAGGCTGGTCATTGTCCAAACAATATCGATACAACGCTTGCGCTGAACTTGCTGTAAGGCTCGGTCTTGCATCATCCTAACAGCGCAAGTTTGAGTGGTATAAGAACCGTGGCTCGTTTCTGTTTTGCTTAAGGCTAACTCTAACAACTCAATAAAGTATTGATGCCGCTGATCTTTGTCGCTTTCTGGCTGAACGTGTCTCACCACTAGGCTTGCCGCATTGGCCCCAGTAACGAGGGTAAAAATCACTAACAGCATTAAACCGCGACGCAGCATTGGCATTATTCACAATTAACTTATCAAGTTAATTGTATGTAATGGATTTACTTAATAACAAATGATTAGATCAATAAAACATCAAAGCATGTGAAACTTCCAACATCCAGCTGATGCTCAGCGCGATTGAACAATAAAAGGGACAACAAGTGGGTTAGTTAAACTTAAGCCAAAGCGGGCTTTGCTCGCTAGGGGTGCTAGCGTGTAAATAAGGGTTATTTAGTTTAATCACCGTGCGAGATCTTAGCTCGTTAACTAAGTTGTCGTATTTATAGCGAGAAAACAGTGCATCAAAGCTACCATCGCTAAAGGCGATCCATAAACCTTGTTCGATACGCGCTGCTAACTCGCGGTTTTGCTTGCTTACAAAATAATAGATAGGTGCTCGATAACTAATTACTAAGTGCGGCTCAGCCACAAAGTTTTCACTTTTATGCTGTTCTAATTCATCAAAGATTTCGTTAATTCCACGCGGGAAATAATCAAAGCGCTGACGTTGTAACATGCCAAACAAACCTTCGTAATTCATCCCTTCAATTACGCCAATATTGTTAGCACGCAGTATTTTGTTATCTGGCCAGCCGCTGCCTTGACCAGCACTAAAAGCTTGTAAGTCTTGAAGAGATTCCACCTTGGCAAAACGACCAATATCTTGTTGGCGAATCATCAATAAACGCTGTCCAAGCAGCCCTTTTAACAGTGGGATCCGTATGGGTAATAAGGCCTCTTCTCGTTCTGCGGTGCTCATTGTCCACACCACATCAATACCGTCGTTATTTTGCAGCTGCAGCAAGGAGCGATTTTGGCTCATTTTGGCTTTATTGCTCTCAAGACGAAACGGCCCAAGCTCCTGCTCAGTTTTAGATAAGACCAAGTCGAGTAAATCGATAAAGTAGCGATTTCGTAAGTCTTTTTCGCCTTGCGGCGCAATATGGCGTACCAGCTGAGGGTTTAGCTCAGCGGCAATAGATATCGAACAGAGCGATAGACTGGTAAACACAACGAGAAATAGATGTTTCATTGTTGCTCAAGCTGTACTCATTTACTGCTTAGTGTACAAAATATCAGCAAGTGACAATAGCCTTTCAAGCAAATCTTGCGTAAGAGCTCAAGTAAACAGGGCAAGACTTCATGAAAGGCGGCCGATGATAGCCCAAGTTAAATGGCGAACTTCCCATTCATAGCTTAATTCCAAGCTACAGAAAGCAAAAAGCCTGCTCGATGAGCAGGCTTTTTAGAAGGTGGTCGGTGATGAGAGATTCGAACTCCCGACCCTCTGGTCCCAAACCAGATGCGCTACCAAGCTGCGCTAATCACCGATTTTCTTGATATTTCAGAAGACTAAACCCTCTGGTCCCACTCTTTATGAGCTTCGCGATGATGCGCTACCAAGCTGCGCTAATCACCGATTTTCTTGATACTTCAGAGGACTAAACCCTCTGGTCCCACTCTAAATGAGCTTGGCGACGATGCGCTACCAAGCTGCGTTTATCGTCTTAGTTATTTTAGAGCAAGCTCTTAGCAATAACCAAACTATTGCGATAACAACGAAACTCGTTGCATCTAAATAATGGGGTGAGTAATGGGATTTGAACCCACGACAACCGGAATCACAATCCGGGGCTCTACCAACTGAGCTATACCCACCACTGAGTATTTCGAGCGTTTCCGAAGCAATGGCGCACCCGACAGGAGTCGAACCTGTGACCTTCGCCTCCGGAGGGCGACGCTCTATCCAGCTGAGCTACGGGTGCTCAATGCTGGCGGAGGCGTATATTAGGGTTTTCGCTCCGCCCTGTAAAGACATTTTATAAAAAAACTGGTAATTGCTGGCTTTTCCAGCAAGCCTAGAAAAAGCCCTTAATTTCAAGGCTACTTAAGCAACAAATAGCTTCTTAAATAGCCAATAAAACAACACTACACTGCGCTAAAGCCTGCGTAAGCAATACCGCTTAGATGCGCCATTTCTCTATGCCAAGTTGCCAAGTCGTCTTTAGTGAATTGATTAAGATGATGATGCCCACAAGCTCGTGCCATAACCTGCATTAGCGCTACCGATGCGTTAAAGAAATTAGCCAGTTGCTGAGACGATTTGTCCACATTTAAACGCTGGCGCAAGTCAGCATTTTGCGTAGCAATTCCAGCCGGGCAATTATTGGTATTACAGATCCGCGCTGCCACGCAACCTATGGCTTGCATGGCGCTATTAGATACTGCTACACCATCGGCGCCTAAAGCCATGGCTTTGACAAAATCCATCGGTAAGCGCAAGCCGCCGGTAATAATCAAACTCACTCTGCCACTGGCGCCTTGTTGATCAAGATAGCGTCGCGCTCTGGCTAAGGCCGGAATGGTAGGTACACTAATATGGTCCCTAAATATTTCTGGTGCCGCACCAGTACCGCCTCCACGCCCATCTAAAATGATGTAGTCAGCGCTGCTATCTAAAGCAAATTGAATATCTCGCTCGATATGGTTGGCACTTAACTTAAAACCAATGGGAATGCCGCCGCTTATTTCACGCACCCGATCGGCAAAGTGTTTAAAGTCTTTGATACTGTGTAAATCGGCAAAGGTAGGCGGGGAGATTGCCGGTTGTCCTTCAGCGATGCCGCGAACGAGAGAAATTTTGCCATGGTTTTTATTGCCCGGTAAATGTCCTCCGGTACCGGTTTTTGCACCTTGGCCTCCTTTAAAGTGAAAAGCTTGAACTTGAGTAAGCAGTGACTCTTGATAACCAAATTTGGCGCTGGCTAACTCATAAAAGTAACGGGAGTTTTGCTGCTGCTCTTCAGCCAACATGCCGCCTTCACCAGAACAAATTCCTGTTCCGGCCAGCTCGGCGCCTTTAGCCAGCGCGGTTTTAGCTTCTTCAGATAAGGCACCAAAACTCATATCAGAGACAAACAGAGGAATCTTTAGCTGCAATGGCTTTTTCGCCTCTGGGCCGATAATCAGTTCTGTGGCCACTGGCTGATCTTCCATCAAAGGCTTTTTGGCCATTTGTGCCACCATCACTTGGATGTCGTCCCAATGTGGCAGAAGATGCCTAGGTACCCCCATTGAGGTCATTGCTCCATGGTGACCCAGTTTTGATAAACCTTCACGCGCCAATTGATGAATAAAGGCAACGGTGGGTTCTTCAGTTGTAGGCGTGGCCTGCGGTGCAGCACTGTTAGTTTGAGGCTGTGGGGCTTCTTGGCCTATTTGTTCGGCACTAAACTGCTTATGGCTGCCATCACAAAATGGGCTATTCGCCGTGGTTTTACACGCACACAAATAAGCATCACCACTTTCTTCTGCGGTAAAAGCCTTGGGGCTAAGGCCGGTACCTGCATGGCTGCCATCACAAAAGGGTTGGGATTTAGAACGACCACAGCTGCAAAAGTAGTATTGGTCTCCCTTAGTTAAACTCACCTTCTTGGGTTTGTTATCGGCAATAATCGCTTTAGTCATACCCTCTCCTTGCACATAAATGGCGGGACATACTCGCCCTGCATTTACTTAGCTTAGACGCTTTCTATCCAAAGAGGAGCAACAAAACCTGAGTAACAAAGGATGCCAAAGGCTATTAAAAAAAAACCTTAGATTAGCGCTGTAAGGCGTCTTCTGCGCTAAATGTTTTTTTGAAACTAAAGGCCTGAGCAGTATCTCCGTGCTTCCTTAATAATTCTAAACGCTCAAGTGCCTCAGCGGTGCTGGGAACATGACCATCTTCCACCCACCACAATACGTAAGTTGCCAACGGCGATTTATCAAACCACTCTGCCCGGCGTTTCATAATGTCGATGTGATGGGTTTTAAACATAAAGTGCTGCAGACTAGCTAAGGACTCCCATACCGATAAATTGACAATCATCCTTGGGTTATCAAAAGCTTGCACATCAGTCGCATTACCGGTGTCATCTTTAAGCCGCCAAATAAAGCCCTCGCTCGCATCAGCAATGGCATTAATGGGATCTAAATTATCGACAAAATCTTTGAGCAGGGGTGAATCTAAATCATCTTTGGCGGTGGCTATATTTAACTGCGCTAGTTGCATGTTTTCTCCTTAGTTTGCTCATTGAGTGTTAGGCGCATTGGCACATCGATAATGCCCTTGGTATCGCGCTGTTCTTGCTCGGCAACAAAGCCCCAAGCCTGATACATCGCTTTAGCAGATAACGACGCATTAACCGTAAATTCGCCCTTATTGCCGTTTGCTATACATAGGGCTTTAGCGTGTTTCCAAAGGCGACTTGCCAAGCCTTTTCCTTGAGCAAGCTCGGCAACAAAAAGGTGATAAAGGTGGCTGTTATCCCTAGTGGCGACCACACCTAATAATTCCACCTTCCCTGCCTGTTTTTGCTCGGCGAGGTGATAGCAAAAACCCTCGCGGATATAAGAGCGAATAGCCCTTTCGCTCATCGCTTTCAGCAAGCGCTTTGCTCCTTGCTCGGTAAAATCGTCCACCAAGTAACGACGAGACAAATCGCAAAGTAATTGGCTAATGGTCGCAGCGTCCTCCACTTTGGCAGCTCGGATGGTTACATATGAATCCACTTATTTTCCTCGTAAAAACCAAAGCTTGAACTAGGGTCTGTTGATCTTTGGTGTTGAAGTTTTGTTCGAGATAAGCGGGCTTTAATCGCGGCGAGCACTTAGAAGCCTAGTGGGCTAAGCAAGAAGTGCTTAACAAAGAGTAAAGTTCGCTTATCCGAACCCTTCGGGCAGCATTTATTAGCCATTTATTCAGCGTTAGCGAGTGATTATTAAGCCCACTTAACCGCACAAACACTAAGCATAGCCCTTATTTGTTAGCTTTCCCTCTTGTCAGCTCCATTAAAGTGAATATGATGGGGCTGCAATTCGGTGCTCACTGAGTACTTTCTATTCCTTAACCTTGGCCAATCATGCTTAGTAAAAACATTACCTTACAATTTTGGCGCTATTCCATTCCCTCGGTCGTAGCAATGATAGTGAGTGGCATTTATCTGATTGTTGATGGCATGTTCATTGGCCAAGTGCTAGGTGCAGAAGGGTTAGCAGCCATTAACCTAGCTTGGCCGATTATATTTTTAGTCACCGGTTTAGGTTTAATGGTTGGTGTTGGTGGCGGTGCGTTAATCTCTATTGCTACCGGTGAGGGTAAAACCAGCAAGGCACAGAGCTTGTTAAGCCACGCCTTCTTGCTCATGCTAATAATGGCGGTACTGTTTAGTGCCATTTTGGCCTTATTAGGCGCCAAACCCATTACCTTGCAAGGGGCCAGCGGCAATATTCAACATATGGCCGAGAGCTACCTAGGCATTTTAGGTAACGGCGCGCTGGTTGTATTGTTTAGCTGCGCCCTGCCCATATTGATTAGAAACGACAACTCTCCCAACTTTGCCACCCTATTGATGATAGTGGGCGCACTGGCCAATATCGGCCTCGACTATTTGTTTATTGTAAAGTGGGATTGGCAGCTAGCGGGTGCGGCTTACGCCACCTTAGGCGCACAAGCCCTGGTAATGTTCTTGGCCATTGCATACTTTTTCTCTCGCTACAGTAGCTTGAGTTTTCAAGTAAGCGGTTTTAGCTTAAAACCAAAGTACCTCGCCAATATAAGCAATTTAGGTTTAAGCAGCTTTTTTACTACGGTATACACCGCCTTTATTACCTTGGTGCACAATTACTTATTTCTACGTTATGGCAGTGTGACCGATACCGGCGCCTATGCCATTGTGTTGTACTTAAGCGTTATTTATTACTTTATTGCCGAAGGGTTTGCCAACGGCATGCAGCCTCTCATCTCCTATAACTTTGGCGCTAAACGCTACGACAATGTGCTAAAAGTAATGGCGCTAGGCTTTAGCATTATCCTAGGCAGCGGTGTAGCGGCGGTGTTTTTGATGAACCTATTTAGCGAACTTAGCGTGTCGATATTTAACAACGATGACCCTGCACTATTAGACGCCACAGTAAGCGGTATTCGCTTACACCTGTGGGCCATGCCATTAGACGGCTTAATTTTTACCGGCGCGGTGGTGTTTCAGTCGATAAACCGCGCTAATCGCGCTAGCTTTATTTCGGTCGGCAACATGGCTATTCAACTGCCGTTTATGTTGCTATTGCCCGCCGCCTATGGCGTGGTGGGGATCTGGCTGGTTATGCCGCTATCTACGGTAATACTTAGCGCAGTAGTAGCGTGGTGGCTGGTAAGCTTGGTAAAACAACTTAAAGCAGAGTTCACGCCACCAGCAGCTTAGCTTTGCTAACAAAAACGCCGAGCATTAGCTCGGCGTTTTTCTTGAATATGCAGTGTTTAAGGTAAAGCCTTGCCACGCGATGTGACATACAACTGATACCATTGCTCGCGACTAAGCTGCAGTTTAGTCGCATCACCACAGGCGCGAATGCGGTCTGGGTTTACACTGCCAATAACTGGTTGAATCCCAGCTGGGTGGCGCATTAGCCACGCTAGTACAACGGCCTCTGGCGAACTTGAGTTTTGATCAGCGTATTGGCGAACAAGCTGTGCGGTATCACGCTGGGCTTGGCTGGCATTTGATAAATCGGCACCGCTAAATAAGCCACGCGATAAACTTCCCCAAGCCTGAATTTGCACCTTATTCATAGCGCAATACTCAAGGGTACCAGGCGCAAAGCAGTGGCCTTTTACCTGTTCATCGTTTACTGCAATATTGTGATCAAGCCAGTCTAATTTAGACAAACTCATCTCTAATTGATTAGCCACTAGCGGAAAACTCAGCAGCGATTGCAAATGCGCAATTTGCGCTCCGCTCATGTTAGATACGCCAAAGTGCTGCACTTTACCGCTATCTTTAAGCTCGCTAAGCACCGCGGCCACTTCGTCCATTTCGGCCAAGGGATCTGGGCGGTGCAGCATCATCACATCAATGGTTTCACTTTGTAAGCGGCGCAGCGAATCTTCAACACTTTGACGAATGTAATCAGCCGACCAATCATAACGACCACACCACTGCTCATCACCAAAACGAATTGCCGCTTTAGTTTGCAGAATAATTTGCTCACGCAGCTCTGGGCGCTGTGCCAATACTTGACCAAATACTTGCTCAGCCTTACCAATGGTATAGATGTCGGCGTGGTCAAAATAGTTAATGCCTATTTCTAAGGCCGCATCAATAGCAGTATGCGCTTGGTTTAAATGATCTTGCGTTACAGGTGAGTTATCCCAGTTTCCGCCTAAGCCCATGCAGCCATATACAAGGCGACTTGCCTTAGGAAAAACCTGATTAATCGGTGATGCAGCCATTACGTGCTTACCTTTATGATTACGAATATTAGGCAAGTATAACGATAAATCAGCGGGCGCTAATAGGCTTATAGGCAGAAAATACGAACTATAGTACGAGGAACAAGGATTGAACGGCTGGGCTTGGCCAGCCGATAGTACTAAAGCAAATCTCGAATTCGGTAATAGGTCATGGCAAGCACTAAGGCAGGAGTACGTAATAAGCGCCCACCGGGAAAAGGCATGTGTGGAATTTTATCGAATATGTCAAAGCGCTCGGAGGTGGCCATAATCGATTCCGCCATTAGCTTGCCCGCCAAACCCGTGGCTGCAATGCCATGGCCCGAGAAGCCTTGAGCAAAATACACATTTGGTGCTATTCGGCCAAAGTGCGGCGCACGGTTAATAGTGATGCCTACATTACCCCCCCAAGCAAACTCTACCGGTTCATCGCTTAATTGAGGGAATACCCAATCCATTCGTTGTTTCATGGTTTGCGCTAAATTACGTGGTTCAATTCCCGAATAACTTACTCGGCCACCAAACAACATGCGGTGATCGCCAGAACAACGGTAATAATCCAGTACAAAGTTGATGTCGCATACCGCCATGTTGTTGGCAATCAGTTCGCGTGCACGCTCTTCACCTAAGGGTTTCGTGGCACAAATATAAGTACCGACGGGCATTACCTTGCTCTCTAACTTACTGTTTAACCCTTCCATATAGGCATTACAGGCCAACACCACATGTTGGCAACTAACGCTAGCCTGCGCAGTATGAAGTTTAACTTTAGCGCCGTGTTCAATTTTGATGACCTTGCTGTCTTCATAAATGCTAGCGCCAGCATTTTCAGCAGCCTTTACCAAGCCTAAGGTGTAATTAAGTGGATGTAAGTGACCGCTATTTGAATCAAACATCCCACCTAAATAACGTGGGCTTTTCAACTGGCTTTCGAGCTTGTCTTGCGACCAGAATTCTAAATGCTCATAGCCGTAATCTTCACTAAGCTGTTGCTGCCATTCTTTTAACTCGCGAACATGACGATCTTTAATCGCCACATGAATTTGGCCATCTTGCCAATCACAATCAATTTGGTGTTTGCGAATGTTGTCTTTAGTAACAGCTAGCGATTCAACAGAGAGATCCCAGAGTTTTT